>JAIOHN010000736.1 GCA_019912985.1 Anaerolineae bacterium
CGCAAAGGCAATGTCTACATGCAGATGCGCGATTTGCCTGGCACTTTCTTCATCAATGACCAGTTTACTGACCTTTATCCTGCTGATGGTCAACCTGCCTATGCCCCCTGGTGGCTGGCCCTGGTCAGCGTCATGCAGTTCGCCGAGAACCTGACGGATCTGTGGTAGTGGCGACTTCCTGAAGATGGTAAGGAATAACATTCCACATCAAGGGTATTTCATGGACCTCAATTGAGTAGACATACCCACTCAGGATGATTTGCCATTGGTTTTCTTCGAACAAGTACCAATCGCGAAACTCTAGGATTGCATGCTGCAAATTGCTCGGATCGCCCATCCTCTGGGGTTGGGCGTAGTAGGGGCTTTTCTCCATCTCCGATGGTAGTTGGATTTCGAAAGCTGTCATGATGATTTCGTCTCTGAAGCCGGGGGCATCTTATCGAGATAGGCGCGCAGGCTGGGATCGTCCGGCGCAATCCATTGATGGGTGATGAGAAGGTCCACCATCCAGCGCACGAACTTCCACCACTCTCGGATGTAATCCTCGCGCTTCACCTGCACTATTGGCGACTGCGCGGGCTTTGGGCTGGGCTTAAACCATTCATTTCGGCGATAATCTTCTTCGCCAAGGATGATCGAAACCATGACATTTCCTTCATCTGCTGGCTCGACTTCAACATAGAATTCAATGCTTTGTTCATAGATGTCGATCATCGCAGAGGGTGTGGCAGCAACCACTTCCTGAAGGTGGTAAGGAATGAAATCCCACATTAGCTTTATGTCCCTAACATAATGTCGGTAGATGTCATCATGAATGACAACTTGCCATTGGTTTTCGATTGATCCATACCACTCACTGAAGTTGAGAACCGCATACCGGAGATTATCAATATCCTCACGAAACACATCTGGCATCTCATAATAATAGGGGCTTTTACCCATCTCTGAGGGTAGTTGGATTTCGAAAGCTTTCATGATGATTTCGTCTCTGAAGGTGGGGGCATTTTGTCGAGGTAGGCGTAGAGGCTGGCATCATCCGGCGCAATCCATTGATGAGTGATGAGAAGGTCGACGACCCAGCGCACGAACTTCCACCATTCTCGGATGTAATCCTCACGCTTCACTGTTACTTTTGGCGATTGTGCGGGCTTGGGGTTGGGCTTAAACCACTCGTCTCGATGGTAATCGTCTTCGCCAAGGATGATCGAAACCAAGACATTTCCTTCATCCGCTGGCTCGACTTCAACATAGAATTCAATGCTTTGCTCATAGATGTCAATCATCGCAGAAGGTGTGGCAGCGACCACTTCCTGAAGGTGGTCAGGAATGACATTCCACATCAAGGGTATTTCACGGACCTCAATTGAGTAGACATTCCCACTCAGGATAACTTGCACTTGGTTTTCCTCGAACAAGTACCAGTCGCGGAATTCCAGGACTGCACGCTGTAAATTGTCCAGATAATCCAGCCCATCGGGTGGGGCGTAGTAGGGACTTTTCTCCATCTCTGACGGTAGTTGGATTTCAAACTGCGACACAACGGTTTACTCCGTGACTCGCTGCTGGATGTGACGTTAGAATGTCAGCAGCATCTCGAACTGGCTCATGCTGATTTCGTACTTGAGGG
>JAIOHN010000737.1 GCA_019912985.1 Anaerolineae bacterium
CCGCAGTATTTGCAGTCCCATAACATCTCATAAGTTTTGTCAGTCACGAAGAATTCCCTCTGGGCAGCGAATAATTACTTGATCTAACAGCAATTATAATGAAATAGCGCAGTGATAGGGATTAAGAGCCTGTCCGCACCACATCAACCGATACCTCGGCGCTGATCTCGTTCCCCACCTGATCATAAGCGAAAGCGGTGAAGGTTTCTGTACCCACCCGTGTGATGTCCCACTCGAAGCCATAGGGCCACTCGGCATCGGTCCCGATGAACTGGCCGTTATAGTAGAAATCCACCCGGTCAATCGCCAGATTATCTTCCACATCGGCTTGCAGGTCGATGACCCGCTCAGTCGGCCAGCGGTAAATCTTGCCCGGCTCACCCGCCGTCAGCTCCATTACAGGCGGCGTATTATCAATGGTGACCTGACGCACATCCGTTTCCAGCGTGTTGTCATTCATCACCACACTCAGGCGCAGGCTGTACAGGCCATCCAACCCACTGGTATCCCATGTCCCAAGCGCACCACCCGTCGGCAGTTCGGGCTGAGGTTCACCAATCTGCACCCATTCCTCCGGCTGCAATCCCCGGCCATAGGCCAGTTGGTAATACTGCATCTGATCGGTATCAACCGTGCCGCGCACATCCACCTGACCGCCGACATAAGCGAAGGCTGGCGGCTGGAGAATAGAGGTCGTCCCCAGCACATCCGGGCGGCTGACGGTATCGACCTCGGTTGGGGGCAGTGGTTGGTTATTGGCCTCCCACCAATCCAGCGCTTCATCCGGCGGCACAAAATAAGCCCGCGCGCTGCGCAGTTCCGCCGGGGTATTGACCGTCGCCAACTGTCCGGTCTGGCTGTTGATCTCGTATTCCTGCCAGTAGGTATCCTGGCGTGTGGGCTGGAAGTCGGTGATGAAAATCTCGTTGCGCACCGGGCAAACCCCATTGGGCAGCAGGCCGGAACGCTCGCAAACCAGCGTATCCACGATCTCCGGCGGGCGCTCCCAGTCAAAATCGCCGAGGTTATCCCGTTCGTGGGCGTAACGCATCACCGCCCGCCAGATCGGTGCCGCGCCATACAAGCCGAAGGCATCCAGCGCCAACGCGCTTTCATCCGCGCGTCCCAGATGCACACCTGTCACCAGATTGGGCGTGTAGCCGACGGTCCAATTATCCTGATCATCACTGGTCAGCCCATTGACGACCGCCGCAGGCCGGGCAATATCCAGCGCACTGGAAACCTCGGTTCCCAGGACACGCGCCCGTGCCACCTGATCAGACAGGATATTGTTCATCAGATAACCGACTTCCTGCGGATACACCAGCGTACACGAATCCGCCGCGACCGCGCAGTCCGGCTCATACTGATCACCGCCATACTGCCACAACAGGTCGCCCGCGTCGTCCTCGATTTTCAGAACCGCGACCGGGTTGCGCACACGGTAGTTGCGGGCGATTGGCTCGGTCGCCACGCCGCGTATCTCGCCCATGGAGGACAGCACCGAATACGCATAGGTGATGTCCATCAGCGAGACCTCGCCGCCGCGTTCCAGCAGCGACAGATCATAACGACTGTTGGCATCCAGGCTGTTCAACCCCAGTTGATGCGCCCGCAGCAGCACGTTATCCAGGCGCTGCCGGTTAGCGATCTGCACTGCCGGGGGCAGCAGCCCCGCCGCCATCGCCTCACGCAGGTTGAGCGGCCCCCGGTATTCGCGATCCGGGTTCTCTGGTGTATAGATCAAACCCTCGACCGCGCCGGGGAAAGGATAGGGGATGTCCAGCACCATATCAGCGGCAGTACGCCCCCCGCGCAGGAAGCCCTCAAAATAGACAAAGGGTTGCAGCACTGGCCCCGGCTGATAACGCACCGGCACTACCGGCCCCAACATACTCTTGATTTCGCCGGTCTTCACATCCATGACCATCGCTGCGCCAGTGTCAGGCGGGCTGGTTACAGCCTGATCGCGCTCAATCGGCAGATACTCCGCCGCTGCGCAAGCCGCGCCATCCTGACGAGTCTGTGGGCTGTTATCGCCGCGCAGACGGGCCAACTGCGTCCGCATCACACATTCCATCTCGTAATACAGATCAAGGTCCAGCGTAGTGGTGATGCGCAGCCCACCGCGCGCGACCAATCGCGCGCCATCGCGCCCAAGCGAGTTGAGAATATCGACAGCCTGCCGCCGGGCAAAGGCCGAAAACTCCGGCGCGATGCTGGCAACCGTCAGGCTGGTCTGTACGGGAGTCTGCGTGCTGACTGCCAGATCATAATCCAGCGTGGAAATCTCGCCGGCCTGGAGCATCAGGCGCAGCACATCATCCTGCCGCCCGCGTGCGGCAACTTCATTATCAAACGGGTTGTACTGCGGCGCAGTGGGGATCGCGACCAGCAGCGCGGCCTCATCCAGGCTCAGATCGAGCGCGCTCTTATCAAGGTAAACCCGTGCCGCCGCTTCGATGCCGTAGGCTTCATTGCCATAATAATTGGTGTTCAGGTGCCATTCGAGGATTTCAGTAGGGGTATAACGCTGGTTGATGGCGGAGACCAGCGCGATCTCACGCTCGCGGTCGAACACCGTGGGAGTCTCCCCAGGGGGCGCAATCACGTTGCGCACCAGCCGCCCGGTAATGGATGTGTCCGCGCTGACGGGGCCGGTGATGACATTCTGCCACAACCGGGTAAACGTCTGGACCGTACCGGGGCGTGTGGCGGTCAGGAAGTCGCTATCTTCCATCAACAAAGTCGCCTGCACGACATAATCCGGCAGCGAATCGAGAGTGGCCCAGGTGCGCTCTGATCCCAGGGGGTCTTCAATCGAAAACAGCAGCGTGCCGCCATTGCGATCATACAATTCGGTTGGGCCGGTGCTGGATTCGAAGTAGATGGTATCCTGCGGCTGCGGCAGCAACCCCGCCGCCCGCCAGTACATCAACCCCGCCCCGCCAACCGTCACCACAGTTGGCAGTACGACCAACACCGCAAAGGCCAGGACGCTGGCAAAAATCCAGGTATAGAGACGCCGCTGACGGCTCGCCTGCCGTGCCTGCCGCCGCCTGCGCCGTTGGATAATCTGGGTCACTGATGCCACAAATCACGCACCTGCACTTCAATGGCTCCGAAGGCTGATTATAGCATCGCTTCCTGGCTCTGGCGCGGTTCGGTTTGCAGAAACCACAAAAAATAGGTAAAAGTTTCAAAAATTGTAACAAAGCAATATTGACGCTAATGTTACATCTGATGTATATTCATTACAATCCTTAATACAGTCGAATTGCGAGAGATTACATGAACAAGACAAAAATATTGTTAATTGAGGACGAACCGCCAATTAACAAGCTCATCACAGACTACCTTACCACGCATGAGTATGAGGTACTCTCGTTCTTTGATGGCTTGGAAGCCCTGAAACATATCAAGCAAAACGGTCTGCCGCATCTGGCTTTGATTGACCTGATGCTGCCGAGTATGCATGGGTTCGAGGTCAGTACCAAGATTAAAGCGATGGGGGATGTGCCGATTATTTTCGTCACGGCCATCAATGACACCGAGACGATTGTCCAGGGGCTGAAGCGTTACGCCGATGACTTTATCGTCAAGCCGTTCGAGCTGCGCGAGCTGGAAGCACGCGTGCAAACTGTGCTCTCCCGCATCCCCAGCCTGGATTACGCCAGCCAGCCGATCGTGCAGATTGATGACAGCCTCAGCATCGACTTCGCCCACAACCGGATTACGGTGGGCAACAAGGTTCACACCCTTACCCCGACTGAATCGATCCTGCTGCATGTGCTGCTGCGCAATGCGGGCCGGGTGGTCGAAAACCGGCTGTTGATCGCGCGTGTCTGGCCGTCTGAGGATGTCGGCGAGGATACATTACGAGTCCACATGCACCGTCTGCGCCGCAAGCTGGAATCCGATTCGCATCACCCGCATTATATTCGTACCGAACGTGGTGTCGGCTATATGTTCACGGTGCGCCCTGTAGAAACTGAGAATGAGGCTCAAGAGCAGGAATAGCTCTGACGTGTTCTTTCTGAGAGATGTCTACTCAATCCACCAGCACCCAGATCAGCCTTTCTGAGCTGATTCAGCACACACTTCACAATCTCCTTGTCGCCACTCAGGCAGATATGATCTGTGTGTGTATGTACCGCTTTGATGTGGTGCGAATGGACATCATCGCGCATATCACCTACGATGGCGAGCTTCCCAGCGCAGCCACGCATCAGCGCTTTCAGGAAATCCTGCAAGGCTTGCCGACCGCAGGCCAGGCGCGGTTGATTGACGAAGAGGACCTTCAGGGTACCGATTATCAATCGGCGCTGTTGTTTCCACTGGCCCTGCCGGATGAACTGGTGGGGATGCTGGCGATAGTTTCCAGGCGCGCCCATGCCTTTCAACTTGAGAGTGTGGATGACCTGCTGATTCAGGTCAACACGGTGCGGGCTTTTGTCGAGAATCAGTATCTCTACGAAGCCTTCTCCCAGAACATGATGGTCATGCAGACGATGCGGCAAATCGCGCAGACCATCGCAGAAGGGGCGCTGCCACAGAGCGTCGTCAACATTCTGCGTGACAACCTTTTCGACTCTCACGTGACCAGTTGTGCGATCATGTTTTATGGCCCGCTGCGGGAGGATCGCCCTTATGGTCCCTTCGACTACCTGGAAATGCGCGGCTCGTGGTCCAAGCGACGCGGCAGCGGGATCGCCCTCGGAACACGCATTTACCTCAAGCAATACCCGGATCTGATCGCCACTTTGAACAGCGGTGAACCGCTGGTGCTGCCCACGCTGACCGAGTTTTCAAGCCAGCTCGACCCATTTATGCGCTCGCTGCTGCGGGCCGAGCGCGTCGCCTCGATGACCATTCTGCCACTCTATGCCGGGAAGCATCGCCTTGGGGTGCTGTTGATCGCCACCAACAAGCCGCACCGGTTCTCCCATCAGGAGATACGCAACTATCATCTTATTGCCGAGCTGCTGTCCTTCACGGCGATCTCCCAGGTGCTCCAGCAGCATCATGATCTGGTGCTGCAAGGGCGGTTCGCACTGCTTGAGGCGGTGACCGATAGTGTGGTGATGGTCCTGCCGGATGCGGTCGGCGCGCGGGTATTGACCGCAAACCAGCGCTTTGTCCGTCATTTTGGCTTGAGTGATGTCGATGTCGAAGGGCTGCCGCTAAACGATCTGCTCAAGAAAATGCGCATTCCCAATAACCTGCGTGAGGAGCTGGGGCAGACCTGGGAAAGCATCTCCGTCCGCGACCCGGCGATCCAGCACGGTGACTTTCACTTCGTCCACGAAGATGGTCGGCATCTTGATATGGAGTGGTACAGCGCGCCCGTTTACCAGAACCAGCATGTGATGGGCCGGATTTATCTGTTCCACGATGTGACAGCGGAGCGCACCGCCAATCGCCTGCGCTCGACTTTTCTCTCTCACATTTCGCACGAGCTGCGTACACCGCTGACGTCGATCCAGGGATTTGCGGAGTTTATCCTTGAAGTCAATGGCGATGACCTGCCCGACCTGGCACGAGAGTATGTCGAAATTATCCTCAAAAGCGCACATCATCTACGCAAAATCTTCAGCGATATGATTGATATGTCGCGGGCTGACGCGGGTGAGCTGCCGCTGAACATGGGATCGGTGCATCTGCCAGATGTCATCATTGATGCCATTGCGCAGCTGGAATTACAGTATAAGCAGCGTAAGCAGGCCGTCATTATGGAACTGGATGATGATCTGCCGCCGGTTTATGCCGATGCTGATCGCATCACGCAGGTGCTCAATAACCTGCTGACCAATGCCATCAAATACTCGCCCGAGGAAGGTAAAATTCTCGTCCGCACGGATTACATCACCAGTCTGGACGAACTGCCTGCCGATACCACACCCGGCGCGCAACTCCCTGCGATCCAGGTGAGCGTGATCGACGAAGGCCCCGGGTTGAATACAGAAGATCTTCAGCAGGTGTTTATGCCTTTCTTCCGCGCCCCGAAGGTCCGCGATCAGCAGATCGAAGGTACGGGCCTGGGATTGGCGGTCTCGCGCAGCATTGTCGAGATGCATCGCGGTCACTTATGGGCGGAAGTCTCGACACCGGATGTATCCGGCGGTATTTTTCGCTTCATCCTGCCTGTGATGAATGAGTAGCAGCGTGGTCAATCGATCGCCTTCATGGATAAAGCAAATGGTGTTCTTTTAAATACCTTTCTCGACAATCCGCCTCAAGGGTGTATAATCGCTTGTGATAAAGTCCACAAGACGACAAGATAATCCATGTTCCATTCGAAAAACTCTCCGCTTTTCCGATTAATACAGCGCGTCCAGCCGACTGAAAACACGGCACTCCTGATATTGGCGATCACCGTTGGGGTCGCCACCGGTTTCAGCGTCTGGTTTTTCCGCCTGATGATCGAAGTTTTTCACAACCTTTTCCAGTTTGAGTTTTTGCAGGGTGTCCTTGGCCCATTCACGGTGATTGTGTCGGTCGCCACTGGCGGTTTGATCGTGGGCTGGATTATGAATCGCTACGTGGGTGAGGAAAGACATCACGGGGTCGCAGGGATCATGGAAGCGGTCGCGCTGGCAGGGGGGAGACTGCGCTACCGGCGGATGCCTTTCAAAGCGCTTGCCTCCGCGCTGTCGCTCGGCGCGGGTGCATCTGTCGGCCCTGAAGACCCCAGTGTGCAGATTGGCTCCAACATCGGCTCCTTCTTCGGCCAGCGATTGCATCTGTCTGAGGAGCGTATGCGGCTGGTTGTCGCCGCTGGCGCTGCCAGCGCCATCGCCGCCGCTTTTAATGCGCCCATCGCGGGCGTATTTTTTGCTCTGGAGGTCGTGCTGGGTGAGTTCACAACCAGCGCCTTTGGAGTTGTCGTCCTCTCCGCTGTGCTCTCGTCCGTCACGCTCCAGGCCGCAGACCAGATCACACCCCTAAATGAACCTGCGCTTAACCTGCTCAATTACAGCCTGGGTAGCCTGACCGAAATGCCATTGTTTGTCGTGCTTGGTCTGGCTTTTGCCCCGGTCGCTGCGCTCTTCATTAAAGTCATTTACTGGATGCACGACACCTGGCATCACCGTGTTCACCTGCCTCGCCCCATCCAAACCGCATTAGTCGGGGCGGCGGTCGGGGTCGTCGGCATCTATTTACCGGAGATTTTGGGGGCCGGGCGTGAAGCCATGAACGCCGTGCTCAGCCGCCCGGATGAGTTTACGCTTGACCTCCTGATTATTCTGTGCGCCGCAAAGATCATTATGACGGCCTTCAGCATGGCAGGTGGTTTTGTGGGCGGGGTATTTGCGCCGACATTGTTCGCCGGGCTGATGCTTGGCGGCGCGTTTGGCCGTCTGGTCGATTCGCTCAACATCCAGGCATTCGCGGTCAGCGACCCGCAGGCCTATGCGATTGTGGGCATGGCCGCGATGATGGCAGGTGTCGTGCGTTCGCCGATCACCGCCATTATGCTGGTGTTTGAGCTGACCAATGATTATCGCCTGATTTTGCCCATTATGCTGGCCTCGGTCGTCTGCATTATCCTGGCTGAACGCTTTGTTCCCAGCGGTATTTACGCGCTCGGATTGGCACGTAAAGGGGTCCATCTCCAGCAGGGCCGCGATGTGGACGTGATGCAGGGAATTACCGTGGGCGAAGCCATGCTCACACCTGCACCACAAATCAATGAAAACGAGGTGCTGCTCAAACTGCGCGATCAACTGCGTCACTACAACATCCGCTCCTTGTGTGTCGTCAACGACGCGGGGAAACTCGTCGGCATTGTCACCTTATCAGACCTTCAACGGGCTTATGAGGAGCAACCGCAAGACTGTGCCAAACTCAAAGTCGCGGACATCTGTACGCGCGATGTCGTGACCGCGCATCCCGATGATGTCCTGTGGGCAGCAATCCGCAATATGGGGGCGCGCGATATTGGCCGTCTGCCGGTCGTGGATGAAGATACGAACGATCTGGTCGGCATGATCAGCCGCCACGACATCGTTCATGCCTATAACACCGCTATCGCCCGCAAACTGCAAGATCAATTCCACGCCGAGCAAATCCGCCTGAACACCCTCACAGGAGCGCATGTTTTTGAAATGCGCATTCATCAGGGTGCGCCGATTATTAACATGCACATTGCCGATGTGAAGTGGCCCGCAGAAAGCGTCGTCGCTTCTGTTCTGCGCAAGGGCAAGCTGCAAGTGCCGCACGGCAGCACCGAGCTGAAACCCGGCGATCTGGTCACTGTGGTCGCCAATCCAGAAGTTGAAGATGAACTTGCGATGCTGTTTGGCGAACGCCCCGTTATGATCTGAGCGATCTTATGGAGGAGGGCCATGTCCGCGCCCGCCAGGCCACAACCATTCACTATTCATGAAGGACTTGCGGTTTACCGTTTTGGCACCGTATCGCCCGCAAGCTGGATTATGGCTTATTCCTCGACTGTGACTGCCACAAAGTGAATCGACAGCGTGACATCCTCCGAGACATCCGCCACGCCCGGCACACTGGAGGTTGTTAATTTATATCGGAAACCTTACTTATCTCCAACCTTCTAATTATTTATAATAAAATTGTGATTTCTATGAGGTGACCTGAAATGAGTGTGGCTATTCTTTGGGATGATGAAATCAAAACAGCAGTGCGATTCACCATCACCCAACCCTGGACCGTTGATGATTTGGATGTAGCGATGGAGCAGTTGTTCCTGTGGATTGAAGAACGGGATTATCCGATTCATCTGATTTACGATGTGCGCCAGTCTGGCTTTCCACCACCAGGGATCCTGCGCCACCTGAGCAACTATATGGGCCACTGTGAGAATCCCGGCAAAATCATCTTTGTTGGAAACCACAAAATGATGCGAGATTTTCTAAATATTCTCATTCGAATCTATAGCACAACCTGTAATGAATCTTCTTATCTTTTTGCTGATACTTTAGAAGAAGCACGTGAAAAGCTTATCACCGGCCTAAGCTCATGCAAGGTGTAGGTGATCCGTTCGCCGGGTAAAAACGGGTTACCCCTATCGGGCAAAACGACGTTTCCACGCTGTCCAGGACATGAGAGAAAGATAAGAGGGCGGGCTGTTATCCGTCTTTGTACCGCTGTAGTTAGGCATTTTCTACAAACTTTGAGCTTAACTGCTTGACGAGTTCTATAACACTCCCTATAATCAAACAAAATTGGAACCGGTTCCAACGCAATCATCTAATGACGCAGGCGAGAAATCCACCATGCGTTCACCAACAATTCGAGATGTTGCCAGGAAAGCCGGTGTGGGGGTGGGTACCGTGTCACGTGTGCTCAATAACAGCCCTCAAGTCAGCCCGGAGACACGGGAGCGAGTGCTGGAAGCGATTCGATCACTGGGGTATAGACCGAATATCGTCGCGAGGCAGCTTTCAAAAGGTACACGCGTACAGACCGTTGGTGTCATTTCCCCCTTCGTGACCGATCACTCCTTTGTTGCCCGGCTCCATGGTATGCAAATGGCGATGACTGCCAGCCAGAACGATTATGATCTCATTCTCTATAACGTCACTACCAGCGAACGCTATCAGCAAAGGTTGGTCACCATTATAGAACAGAGGATGATCGTAGGGTTGCTAGTAGTCGCAATGGACATCACACCCAATCAACGCGAACTGCTGAAAAACGCAGGCATCACGTTTGTGGGCGTCAATGACAGAATTATTGATGAGTGGCCGTCCATCGGTGCGGATAATACAGTTGGCGGGGAAATAGCAACCGAGTACCTGCTGCAACTGGGGCATCGAAAAATCGCTTATATCGGAGATCAGTTTCCGTTTGCATTCCAGCACCAGTTTTCAGTTGGCAAAGCCCGTTACGATGGGTATATACGTGCGCTTGAAACGCACAACATTGAACATAATCCTGATTATGTCCAGCTTGGACCTTACAGTCGTGATGTTGCTTATCGGCTCACGACACGGTTGTTGGACCTACCGCAGCCACCAACAGCGATTTTCTGCATGAGTGATGTGCAGGCGCTGGGTTGTATGGCAGCGATCCGCGACAAAGGGCTCCATGTGCCGGAAGATATTTCTGTGATGGGATTTGATGATGTAGAAATTAGTCGTTTAATTGGCCTCTCAACTATTCGTCAGAACCTTGAACGAGGCGGTTATCTGGCTATGAAACATTTACTTCAGTTGTTAGGGGACACATCGTTTGGAGATATTCCGCAGCCATTTGATGTACCGACCCTACCGGCGTTTGAAGTGGTTGAACGTCAAACCACACGCCACTACGCGGAAAATTAACTCAATTTTGGCAGATACGGGTAAGTTCACTTGAGCTTCCCGGTTTGTATGGTGGACTAACCACCATTGTAGAAGGCAAATATAGGAGGAGTTTTCTTCAATGTCTAAAAGGACACTTACTTTCTTAACCGTGCTGTCACTTTTACTGGTGACAATCGCGCTGGCTCCTGTCGCCGCTCAGGATGACCTCATCTTCCCGATCGGTGAAGGGCCTTTCCATTGGGAAGACCTGGACCGCTTTAATGAGATGGATCTGAGTGGTCAGGAAGTTCGCCTGTTCACCCCCTGGCTTACGGTTGACGAGGAAAACGTGACCAATATGCTGGCTTACTTTGAAGAAGCCACTGGCGCGACCGTAATCCATTCGGGTTCGGACAGCTTCGAGCAGCAGATCGTGGTTGACGTGCAGGCAGGCAGCCCGCCTGACATCGCCGTCTTCCCGCAGCCTGGTCTGGCCGCAAACCTGGCCGAGCAGGGTTATCTTGTTCCGCTGAGTGATGACCTGCATGATTTCATCCTGAACAATTATGCTGCTGGTCAGTCATGGGTTGACCTGAGCACTTACGCGGGCGAAGATGGTGAAAGTCGTTTCTTTGCGCTTCCTTTCAAAATTGACGTGAAAAGTTTGGTGTGGTACGTGCCGGATAACTTTGAAGAAGCCGGTTACGAAGTTCCCACCACCATGGAAGAACTGATGGCCCTGAGCCAGCAGATCGTTGATGACGGTGGCACCCCGTGGTGCATCGGCCTGGGCAGCGGTGACGCGACCGGCTGGCCCGCCACCGACTGGGTTGAAGACATCATGCTGCGTACGGCATCACCGGAGGTCTATGACCAATGGGTGAGCCATGAAATCCCCTTCAACGATCCGGCAGTGGTGAATGCCATTGACGTCTTCGGCAGCATTGCCAAGAACGATGCCTGGGTTAATGGTGGCGCGACCGCCGTTGCTTCAACCGACTTCCGTGATAGCCCCGCCGGTCTGTTCACCGTACCGCCGGAATGCTATCTGCATCATCAGGCCAGCTTCATTCCGTCCTTCTTCCCTGAAGGCACCGAGATGGGGACCGACGTAGACTTCTTCTACATGCCCGCGTACGCATCTGAAGACCTGGGGAACCCGGTGCTGGGTGCTGGTACACTGTGGACCATTACGCAGGATGCCGACTCCTACGAGGATGTGACCGAAGCTACCCGCGCGCTGATGGAATTCCTGACGACCAAACTGGCGAGTGAACTGTGGATGGCCCAAAGCGGCTTCCTGACCCCGCTCCAGGGTGTGAATCTGGATGCTTACTCCAGTGACGCGCTGCGCGGCCAGGGCGAAATTCTGCTGAACGCGACCACCTTCCGCTTCGATGGTTCCGACCTGATGCCAGGTGCAGTCGGTGCAGGTGCCTTCTGGCGCGAGATGGTGAACTACGTAAGTTCACCGGACATGACCGCCGAAGAAGCAGCTACTGCTATCGAAGACGCATGGCAGGCCATGGAAACCAGTCAGGAAGGCTAAGCCTTTCTC
>JAIOHN010000738.1 GCA_019912985.1 Anaerolineae bacterium
GCTCATCCTGCGGGCCAGACATCACCAGCTCAAAGCTGCTAAAGCCTCCTGCATCAATCAGCGAGTACAACTCTGCCGTGACGTGCTCCGCGCCAAAGATCCGTTCCGCTTCAGCACGCAGGTCTTCCAGATGTCGTTCCATGGCCTCGCGTGATTCCAGCTTCACGTTAATGATCGCCACGTTTTCGCTCACACTGCTGCCCCCTAACAACGATGCCTGATTAAAGGCCCCGCCACCGATGGAGACACGCAGTGTTTCAATTTCATCCTCTGGGATATTCTCCTGAATGTAATCCTCCATCTGGCGCACCAATTCATTGGTTTCCAGCGCTTTTGTCCCAGACGGCATTTCAACGCTGATCTGGATTTCGGGGTCGCCAAAATCTGGCAGGAACGCGAAAGGTCGCTGGCCGAACAGGAAGCCGCTCAACCCCACCGAGAGGAAGGCGATAATCAGCACCAACCAGCGTGAGGAACGGGTGCTTAAAGCCCAGCGCAGCACCGGCACGTATACTGTTGCCACCTTGCCAGCGATCGGTCCCGCATCCTCGCCGGCAATGTCTTCATCACGCACCAGCATATACGCCAGCGCGGGAACAACGGTGACTGCCACAAAGAACGATGCAATCAGCGCATAGCTCACTGTTAAGCCGAAAGGCAGGAAAAATTCGCTGATGAGGCCACCAGTCAGACCAAGAGGCAGAAACACCACAATCACAATCATGGTGGCTGAGAAAATCGCGACCGAGACATCCCGCGTGCCAGCTAAAATCGCTTCGCGCTTATCCGTTCCCAACTGGATTTCGCGGAAGATATTTTCCAGCACCACAATCGAGTCATCGACCACACGACCAATCGCCACCGTCAAGCCTGATAGTGTCATGATATTCAGCGTCAGGTTTTCAGGGAACAGGCGCAAAATAAAGCTGATGAAGGCGCTGTCTCCTAGAGAGGTCAAAAAGCCATTGACCAATGGCGGCAGCCAGTTCATGAGCGCCAGCGCGGTCAGGATCGACAGCGGAATGCTGACTGTCACCACCAGCGTGCTGCGCCAGGCAGGGTCAGGGATGTTGCCCGGCCAGAAGCGCGCTGCCAGCCCCATGAGAATGCCCAAAAGCAGCAGCACTCGCAGCACAGTATCGGCCTGGGCAAATGCCAGTCCGACATCGCCTCCTGCCGCCTCCAAGCCGCTGGCGACCAGGACGACCAGCGCCAGCGCGAACAGCACCACCATGAATGAGCCAGTACGCCGACGCGCGGACCGCCCCCAGATGCCATCGCTGAGGAAAATCAGGATGATGATGATGGCGAAAATCGCGCCAAGCGAACCTTCACGCGCCACACCTTCAATCGAGTCTTCGACAAAACTGGCGGTTTCCAGCGCAATCGCGACCTGGATGTCGTCGTTCTCGGCGTCAATCTCGCGCATGATGTCATCGACAATATGGAATGTCTCGACATTATTGGCTTCCGTGGTCTTGTTGATGGTCAGCAGCAGACTGGCATGACCGTTACTGCGGGTGATGAATGAAGTTGGCACGAAGGGTTCGCCGCCAGCCTCAGCGATCTCCTGCACGTTGGGCGGCAGAATAGCAAAGACCTCATCGCTAAACTCGCGGACCGCCTCTGGCACTAGGGTATCGAACACTGCCGGGTCGCGGTCAAGCATATATTGCACAGCTTCGACACTCATATTGCCAAACAGGTTTGGCGCAAAGGTCGCTCCCTGCGCACTGTCGAAAATGCTGTTCATCATGCTCGCAGCATCTTCAAAGATAAAGCCATCAGGGAAGCGGAAGAAGTCATCTGCCGAATCAAGCTCGACATTGTAGAATGGCTCCAGAATACTCCACTGATCATTCAGCGCTGGGGCATCGGGATCACTGGGCGGCACATCCGACGTATAGCGTGACGCCAGTTCCGCCGCAGCAGATTCCTGCTCGCCGCTGGCAATCGCCCGCAGTTGTGTTGCCGTCTCATCGTCCAGGGAGTCCAGGAAATCTTCCGGCAGCTGCGCCAGTGTCTCCGGCGACAATTTACGCAGGACATCAACATCCAGATTCTCATAAAAATCCGGCTCGTTAATGGCAAAGTAGCGCATGACTGCCGGGCTAAGGCTGTTGAACAGGCGCACTTCATAACCCGCAAACTGTTCAGGTACGGTGTCGTTAATGGTGTTGAGCACTGCCGAGGCGTTACCTTCGCCAATCGCCAGAACATCGCCTGCGGTTTCCAGTGGCCGCTCTGTGAACTGCGGCTGGTTAGACAGCGTATCCCACACCGAATCAAGTAGGGGGCTGATTTGCGGCAGCGCCAACACATCATCCGAGAAACGCTCGTACACGGTTGACTGCAAATTCGGCAGGAATGTCGGGTCATTCTCGATCAAAAACTCGATCACGTCAGGGCTGAGCGATGTGATCAGCGAAGAAAGATCAATTGGAATTTCGGGCGTTCCGGGCGGTAAACTCTCGGGATCACTCAACAGCACCAGAAAACCGAGAAAATCCGCCGCGCTGATCCGGTCACTGCCCAATTGCGCCGCCATCTCCTCCGGCAGTTGTATGTCGATTAGATCGTCTGCCGTGTTTAGCTCTGTTCCGAATTGTCCACCCAGGAGATTGAACAGGAACGGCAGCGCTGGCCCCTCTGGAATGTCATCGGTCACTGGTTCCTCAGCAGCCGTCGATTCTTCAGCAGTGGTTTCGGTAGCTGTATCGGTATTCGTATCCGCCTGCGCGGTTTCTTCAGTATCCACTGGTGTTGGGGTCGCATCAAAATCACCAAACACACTGTAAATAACCAGCGGCACATCATCAAAGCTGAAGGGGAAAATCTGCGGCGGCTGGATGCTCCACGCAGCTGGCAGATCAACTGGCTCAGGGATGGCGACATCCCCCGTGATAGTCTCGGCCAGAGCCGAAGCAGCCAGTGCATCACGTGTAAAACCATCCAAATTTGCCAGGAAATCCTCCGGCAGCACTGCGAACACATCTGGCGGCATGGCAGCCAACTGGTCCGCCTCGAAATATTCGACCATGCTCGGGTCGATCTCCAGCATGCGACTCACCACTTCGGGTGTAAGATCGTCGGTCTGCCCCAGACCACCAACAATATGCCCGCTGCTGACAAAGCTGTTGAATACAGCGGCGGCGGTCCGTGTCAGCGTTTCCATTTCCAGCAGATCGCTCGCATCTTTGAAGTGGTCCACACGCCAGCTATCGGGCAGCGGTGGTGGCGAATCAGGCACAGAGAATGAAACCTCGCTCAACGCATCCACTGCACTTTGATCCAATGTTTCACCCAGACCAGCCTTCCGTGAAACCAGTTCCCAGGTGTCATCCGACAATCTCAGCAGTGAACTGGTCGCCTCGACATCCGTATCAGCCGCCGCCAATCCACTGTCCAATTCATCGGGCAGTGCCTGTCCGCCACTTACCCGCACCTGCGCTACTTGATCCAGCGATTCCAGGCGCGGCACCATCTCGCGATCGACCAGTTGCGACAGCGCGCTTTCGGCACCCTGACTGGTTTCGGTTTGTGCAGCCAGATAAGCCAGGGTTGTCCGCACCGTATCATCAGAAAGTGACGCCCACACAGTCGGTGACAGTTGAAACAGGAAGTTTGGATCACGCTCAGCCAGATAAATCAACACATTCGGCGTGAGGTCAGAGAGTAACTCGCGTGCGAATAATTCCGGGTCCTGGCCTTCTGGTGCCTGGATGCGGCGCACCGGCAGCCACATCTGATCAATCGCTGCCTGTACCTCATCGGTCAATCGATCCTTATTAATGCCAAACTCGTTACTGGCGTTAATCACCACGCCGAAACTGGCGGTGGTGGTGGACTCGATATTCACCAACTCTTCAATCTTGTCCAGCTCATTTTCCAGGGGCATCGTGACAATCTGCATCACCTGATCAGCAGTCATGCCGGATGCTTGGCCCAGGATAATCGTAAAAGGAAGTTCAATCGGTGGAATCAATTCTTGCTTGAGCTGAGTCGCGCCAACAACGCCCAGCACAGTCACGGTCGCCACCAGCAGCAGCGTCACAAAGCGAAAACGCAGCGAGAGGCTGGTCAGCAAATTAAAAAATGCCTTCATAAGGTACAGCTCCTATGGTATGGGCTGGAATAAGCCGGATCGGCTGGAGTAGGAAATGATGCCCCCTGTTATTCCATGTATTTTATTTCACAAATTAAGAATAAGTCTAGGGGGTTGCGGTTAAGATTAATAAAACAGGCCATCTGCTTTAGATGGCCTGTCGGTTTTCAAATGTAAATGTGCACTATGGTGCGACTTCCTCAGCTTCCTGCGAACGATTAGCATTAGCCGAAGAAATCAGATCGAGCCGGTCCCCTACCAACTCAAACCCACGCAGTGCGCGGTCCAGATGTTCACGCTCATGTGTCGCCATATAGCTGGTCCGCAGCAAACTGTGGTTAGGCGGCACACCGGGAGGCAGCACCGGGTTGGTGTATACACCCTCGTCAATCAATGCACGCCAGGCAAGCACGGTCCGCACATCATCGCGAATCAGCACCGGGATAATCGGGCTGTTGCTGCGACCTGTATCATAACCCAGCTTCTTCAGCCCTTCGCGCATGTACTCGGCGTTATCCCACAGGCTTTCAACATGCTCCGGCTCAGTTTCAATGATGTCCACCGCTTTCAGCACGGCAGCCACATTGGGCGCGGGCAGTGCTGCCGAGAAAATCAGGGAACGGGCATGATGTTTGATGTAATTGACCACATCCGCACTGCCAGCAATAAACCCGCCAATTGAGGCGAAGCTCTTGCTGAACGTCCCCATGATCACGTCCACATCCTCGGTGAGTCCGAAGTGGAAGGCAGTTCCACGCCCCATCCCCGTCACACCGATACCATGTGCGTCATCTACCATAATGCGCGCACCGAATTTCTTGCAGATAGCAACGATCTCCGGCAGCGGGGCTACATCACCACCCATGCTGTAAACACCATCCACCACGACCAGCTTTCCAGCTTCCGGTGGCAGCTTACTGAGCACGTCTTCCAGGCTGCTGATGTCGTTGTGGCGGAAGCGCTTCATCTCGCCCCGGCACATCAGGCAGCCATCCACAATGCTGGCGTGATCATCCTTATCGACGATTACATAGTCACCCTTACTGACCAGCGCCGTGATCGCACCGACATTCGTCTGGTATCCGGTGGGGAAAACCAGGGCTGCTTCTTTATGGACGAACTTCGCCAGACGACGATCCAGTTCCAGATGCAGCTCCAACGTACCATTTAAGAAGCGTGAGCCAGTGACACTGGTGCCGTAATGCTCAATTGCTTCCATCGCAGCCTGACGCACACGCGGGTCAGTCGTCAGCCCCAGATAGTTATTGGAGCCGATCATGACGACCTCTTTGCCTTCAAAAACGGCAGTCGTCCCTTCTGAATCACTTAACGCACGGAAATACGGGTAGATGCCAGCGCTGGTGGCTTCCTTGGCCCGTTTGATAAGCGGATCATTTACAATTTTGTCAAACAAGTCAGCCATCAGCATGGCCCCCTTTCAGTTCTCCACTTTAGCATAGTTTGCTAGATATTCTCTCCATGACCTGAGACGGCCTAGCGCATGCCTTACACAAGTTTCGCAAGTTTAACAATTTTCTAAAAGTTTCACCATAGCAATTTGTGAAAACCGTTACTTGCAAATTTTTTCGCATTCAGGTTAAAATGACACCCGGCTTGAAACAACAGATTGTTTTCCAGGAGACCGGCTACATGTCATCACTTACCATACGCAGAATCATTGTTTGGGTTGTATCCATTGCGCTGGGCGCGTTGACCGCTTTTCTTATTATCACGGTCGGCTTCTCGATTCTGCCCTTCATTTCTCTGCCGCCCATCATTACGCCCGTACAGTCTCACGCAATCATGCCGGATGTTTACGGCACCCTTTACTTCATTACGACTGCACTGCCGTTATCATTGCTGTTTATGGTTTGGCTTGACTACTTTATGGGCACGAAAATCCTGCCGGAGTAACTCCCCCTTAAATTGGCTTATCCCCCCGCCTTTAGGCGGGGTTTTTATTTTAGTTCAGCCAATCACCTTTCAGCAAATAGGCCAGCCCAGCGGCGTTTGTGCCACCATGTACACGCACACGCGGCATTTCAAGCATGTTGTCTGTCGTATGTAGCATCCCGGCTTCGGTGGTGACTGCCCGCCAGATGCCCAACTGACCCGCAACCGCCAGCGTGGCATCATCATAACGCCCTGCTGGATAAGAGAACATGTGCGTTCCTTGTCCGGTGTGGCCCGCCAGACTTTCGCGACTGCCGAGCATCTCGTACACCAGAAAATCGTAATCACGTTCCGTCAGGCTTTGATGAGATTTGGTATGCGGCTCCATGCTCATCCCCGCCTCAGCCATCTCCTGCACCTGTGTCCAGTCGAGATAGCCCGGCGCACCAGCATCAACAAGGCCGGTAATCACGAAAAATGTTCCGGTAAAATCAAAGTCGCGCAGCAGCGGATACACATAAGTATAATGATCGCTGTAACTATCATCGAACGTCAGAATCACCGGTTTGTCCGGCAATGGTGTTCCCATCAACAGCGCAGCATTCAAATCGTACAGGGAAATCGTTTGATAACTGTTGTCATGCAAATATTGGAGATGTTCACGGAACAAATCCGGCTCAACTGTCAAATCAATGCGCACATCGTCGGCATCTTCCGGCAGAGGGCTGATATAGTGATACATCAAAATAGGGACACGGATGCGCCGCAGCGTTCCATCCGAGTAGAAAGTGTCCTGTGGATATGTTGAATGTGCTTCAACAAAGACAACAAACAGGAAAAGAAGTAACCATTTTCGAATTCGCATGACCAAAGAATACGACCAACCCACATCCTCGTCAAGATTTTCGCCTGCCGAGCAGGTGTCGCCACTATGGTGGTGGACTCTTCTGGCAGCCTTCGCCCTGATGATGATGACTGGGATTCTGCTGCTGATTGGTCTGGCTGCTGGATTGGCAGACCCACCGCTGGCCGGTTCGCTTCAATGGCAAGCTGACTCGCCATCTGACTGGGTTTGCGCAGCCGATGGCCGCTGCAATGCGCCACATCGTTTGCCACCTGAGTCATTTACTCTGGAACTCTCCGCCACGGGTGAGACATGGGGACTCTGGCTGGCAACCGAAGCCGGTCCCTACATGATTTGGGTGAACGATACAGGCTACTTTGCGCAGGGTCTATTTCCACAACGCAACTGGATACCCTTTCCGCATCTCGGTCCCGATGAGAATACGCTTTATCTTCATCAGCCCCAACCGGGATCACTCACGCTGCGCTTCAACCAGGAGATCGCCTGGGAAGGCGCATTACCTCCTGCACTGACTGGCGAGTGGGGAATCATCACTGCCTCATCCACACAGTGGCAGGCCGGACGGCTCTATGCGCCAGATGAATCCAGCCTTAATATCCAGCCAGACTTTGTGTCTTTTTTCACCTTTTGATAGCTTTTGAAAGTTTACAACTGGTATAGTAGGCCCCATGTCGAAAACTTCACGCATTTCCGGCTTTTACAAACGCACTTTGACAGAACGAGCGAATTTAGTCGCCGAATGGGCAGGCCTGAACGCGCAAGAACGCCTGGCGCTGTTTGGTGGACTGCCCGCTGACCAGGCCAACCACATGATCGAAAATGTGATTGGCATTTACGCGCTGCCGATGGGGATTGCCACCAATTTTCAAATCAACCAGCGCGATTATCTCATCCCAATGGTGATTGAGGAGCCGTCGGTGGTCGCCGCCGTGAGCAATGCCGCGCGGCTTTTTCGCGCGGGGGGTGGATTCACGACTTCCAGCGATGAACCCGTTATGATCGGGCAGATTCAGGTTCTGGATGTGAATGACCTCGAAACAGCAGCGCAGGCAGTACTGGCGCAGCGTGATTATCTGCTAACTGAAGCGGATTCGGTTGGCGGCAGCATTGTCAAGCGGGGTGGCGGCGCGCGTGATATTGAAGTGCGCACCTTCCCTGAAACCTCTATTGGTCCGATGCTGGTCGTTCACCTGCTCTATGATTGCCGCGACGCGATGGGCGCGAACGCCATTAACACAGCAGTCGAGCATATCGCACCACACATCGAATCCATCACGGGCGGGCGTGTAAATCTGCGCATCCTCAGCAATCTCACTGACCACCGCAAAGCCCGCGTAGAGGGTATGATTCCCGCCGCTGAACTGGCAACCGACACGCTGGATGGCGCTGCTGTGGCGCACTCGATTGTCGAAGCGGGTGTGTTTGCTGCGGTTGATCCCTATCGCGCCACCACCCACAACAAAGGCATCATGAACGGCATCGATGCGGTGATTATCGCCACGGGCAACGACTGGCGTGCCATCGAAGCAGGCGCTCATGCCTATGCTGCGCGCGAAGGCGCTTACACCAGCCTCAGCCGCTGGTGGCAGGATGACGATGGCAACCTGCATGGCAGCCTGGAAATGCCGCTGTCTGTGGGGATTGTGGGCGGCGCGACCCGCGTCCACCCGGCAGCTCAGGTCGCCATGAAAATTCTTAATGTCCAATCGGCAGGTGAACTTGCCGAGGTCATCGCTGCAGTGGGGCTGGCGCAGAACCTTGCTGCCATCAAAGCCCTGGCGACGGAAGGCATCCAGCGCGGCCACATGAGCATGCACGCACGCCAGTTGGCTGTTGCAGCCGGGGCCAGCAGCGATCTTGTATCTCGAATTGTGCAAACCATGATTGAAGAAGGCAACATTCGCCTCGAACGTGCAAAAGCCCTCGTTCAAGAACTCAGTCAGTAACGAAAACTCAAGGATAAATCGTATGACACTCAATGGATTAAATCTTCAGCTTAACCCACTGCTTCGGCCAGAGCGCCAGGTCGGTCTTGTCGGCTATGGCGCTTATGTCCCGCGTTATCGCCTGCCCGGTGAGGAAATTTCGCGCGTCTGGACCAACGGCCTGGGCGGAAGCCCGGTCAAGGAAAAAGCAGTCGCAGGACTTGATGAAGACGTGATCACCATGTCGGTCGAGGCAGCGCGCAATGCTGTGGCACGTGCCGGGATTGACCCGAAGGCCATTCGTGCTGTGTGGGTCGGCAGCGAAAGCCATCCCTATGCCGTCAAGCCATCCAGCACGGTGGTTGCCGAAAGCATCGGCGCTTCGCCCAGCATTCAAGCCGCCGACTGGGAATTCGCCTGTAAAGCCGGTACCGAAGCGGTGCAGGCGTCGATTGGTCTGATCGGCAGTGGTATGGGCAAGTATGCGCTCAGCATCGGCATGGACACAGCACAGGGTCGTCCCGGCGATGCCCTGGAATATACTGCGGCATCCGGCGGCGCGGCCTTTTTGCTCGGCCCGGCAGAAGAAGCCTGCGCGGTTTATCAGGGTAGCTACAGCTACGTCACCGATACGCCGGACTTCTGGCGGCGCGAAGGCCAGCCCTATCCCAGCCACGGCGACCGCTTCACTGGTGAACCGGCCTACTTCCAACACGTTCTTTCCGCGTCTGAAGCATTGATGGGAATGATGGGTACGACGGCTGCCGATTATACTTACGCGGTTTTCCACCAGCCCAATGTCAAGTTCCCCAGTCGTGCCGCGCAAACACTCGGCTTCACCAAGGAGCAAATCCAGTATGGCCTGCTCGCCAATGAGATTGGCAACACCTATTCTGGCTCCTGCATGATCGGCCTTACCGCTACACTGGACGTGGCCCAGCCTGGGGATCGAATTTTGATGGTGAGTTACGGCAGCGGTGCCGGTTCCGATGCTTTCGATCTGGTAGTGACCGAGCGGATTAACGAAGTACGTGACCGTGCGCCGCGCACCAGCGATTATATCAACCGGCGGACAGTCATCGACTACGCCACATACTGCCGCTACCGGGGCAAGCTGAAGGACTGATGGCAATGCGTAACGTAGCAATTATTGGAATCGGGCAAACCCCGGTTGGCGAACATTGGAACACAGGCCTGCGAGCCTTAGCTGCGCAGGCGGCACGTGAAGCAATTGAAAACGCAGGATCACCCACAATCGATGCTTTGTACATCGCCAATGCGTTTGGCGGCAGCATCAATCACCAGAGTCACATCGGCGCACTGGTGACAGATTTCATCGGTCTTTCCGGTATTGAGACGTTCGCGATTGAAGCAGCAGAAGCCTCTGGCGGCGCAGCACTACGCACCGCTTATCTGGCAGTCGCTTCCGGCCTGGTCAACACTGCTCTGGTGGTCGGCGTAGAGAAAATGACAGACAGCATCGCCGCAGCAGGTGTAAAAGCCCGCAGCACCGGCCTGGATGCCGATTACGAAGCAGCACATGGCGCGACTTTACCCGCATTGGCTGCATTACTGATGCGCCGCTACATCTATGAAAATCAGTTGGATATTAGCGCCTTCGAGGGTTTCAGTATCAACGCCCATGCCAATGGCAGCCGCAGCCAGAACGCCATGTTCCGCAATGTGATCAAACCCGGTCGCTTCGCTTCAGCACCCATCGTCGCGGACCCAGTGAATCTTTTCGATGGCGCGCCAGATGCCGATGGCGCCGCTGCCCTGGTACTAACCGCAGCTGAGCGCGCTGGTGATATGGTGCCGCAGCCAGTTCGCATTACCGGCAGCGCTGCTTCTTCAGATACACTGGCACTCCACGACCGCACCGATCCGCTTTACCTGAAAGCCGCCTATCACTCAGCACTCAAGGCCTATCAGCAAGCAAGAGTTCAACCCCAGGATATTGACCTGTTCGAACTGCATGACGCCTTCACCATCCTCAGCACACTCACACTGGAAGCCACCGGTTTCGCCAAGCGTGGCGAGGGTTGGAAGCTGGCGCAAGATGGTCACATCGCGCTGACGGGCAGCATCCCCATCAGCACCTTTGGCGGCCTGAAAAGCCGTGGCAATCCAGCAGGTGCGACGGGTATTTATCAGGCGGCTGAGGCGGTACTCCAGCTTCAGGGAGATGCAGGGGCAAATCAGGTCGAGGGCGCACGAACCGCCATGCTACAGAACCTGGGTGGCCTGGGCAGTACCGCCATCACCCATATCTTACAGATTTGAAAGAATGCTCGTCACCCGTGCAATTCCTAAAGCTTACCATTAACGCAGAATAAACATGAACATAGTGGCACATAAGAATCTCCCGTTTCTGATAGGCTCTGAGAGCTATCAACCCTTCCCTGATAGGTTTTGATAGCCTTTTGCCCGTAAAATAACACCAAGTTCGTGCAAGATTGCACAAAGTTGGACTACACACAGGAGTTAAGCGAACGATGCAGATTTCAAGACACTGGCGTTTGAATGCCCAACGGTATCGCCTCGAAGGCTTTCGTCATCGCAATGGTGAAGTGAGTTTGCAAGCACGCCCTACCGTTGATCTGGATAGCGAGCAAACACAGGAACTAGCGGTTGTCGAGCAGGAACCTGTTCACATTGCTTATACGACCGTCGCGTAAGCACAGTCGCTGAGGATTTCCCTGAATGAGTGAAGTGAAGAAACAGGTTGAGGTGCAGCACGAACGCTACACCTTCGCCGGTACCGGTGAGGTTTACAGCTTCACCACGTTACAAGAACCCCCTGAGGGCTTTGAGAGCCAGGCCCCCTATACATTGGCGCTGGTCAAGCTCGATGAGGGTCCCCTGATTACTGCCCAGCTCACTGATCTCGACAGCCCGGTGCAAATCGGTGACCGTGTTGAGATGGTCACGCGTAAGCTGACCACCGAGGGCAAAAAAGGCATGATTGTTTACGGTTATAAGTTCCGTAAAATCCTGCCCCGAACCGAATAATTCCAGGGCGATAGCCAATCGCCCTTTTCTTTTATTTTTACAGATTTATCGGAACAATAAACGGCGATACCAGACTGGTACCGCCGTAAATGTTTTGCTGGATATGAGTGGTCGCGTTATGCAGGAATGGTTGCCAGCAGTGGCGCGATCACCAGTGACACAATCGCCAGCAGCTTGATGAGAATGTTCAGCGATGGGCCGGACGTATCCTTGAAAGGATCGCCAACCGTATCACCGACAACCGCTGCTTTATGTGCATCGGAGCGTTTGCCACCATGATGTCCGGCTTCAATGTATTTCTTGGCGTTGTCCCAGGCACCACCGGCATTCGCCATCATCACCGCCAGCATGAAGGCTGAAATCAACGAGCCAACCAGCACACCAACCAGAGTGTGCTTGCCAACAAACTCGCCGATGATGTTTCCCTGCCCGATAGCTGCCAGCAGTGCAATCACAACCGGCACAGCCACCGCAATGATGCCAGGGGCCATCATCTGCCGGATCGCGCTGTCGGTGCTGATACCCACGCATGTTTCGTAATCCGGCTCGGCTTTGCCTTCCATCAGGCCTTTGATTTCGCGGAACTGACGACGTACTTCCTCGACAATCGCCTGAGCCGCATCACCCACCGCCAGCATCGTCAGCGCACTGAAGATGTACGGCAGCAGCGCACCAATGAACAACCCGGTGATGAGCTTGGGGTCGAGAATCACCTCAGCAAAAGTTAGCTGCTCCGCACTGCCCCCAACAGCAGTCACAAAGGCAGCGGTCAGCGCGAGCGCGGTCATGGCCGCACTGCCGATGGCAAACCCCTTACCGGTTGCAGCAGTGGTATTGCCCAGGCTGTCCAGCGCATCGGTACGATCCCGCACAGATTTATCCATTTCGGCCATCTCCGCGATACCACCCGCGTTATCCGCCACCGGGCCATAAGCGTCGGTCGCCAGCGTGATACTGAGCGTCGAGAGCATTCCAACGGCAGCAATTGCCACCCCATACAGGCCGGTCGCCCAGGTCGCGATCAAAGTGACGATGACCACAACCGCCACCGGAGCAATCGTGCTGAACATGCCCAGCGCCAGACCACGAATGATGACAATCCCAGCACCACCCAGGGCGCTGTCTGCCAGCGCTTTGGTGGGACCATAGGTGTCGGATGTGAAGTACTCGGTGAAGTAGCCAATTGCCACACCGCCGATCAACCCACTGAGTGTGGCAACAATCACGCCGATGCCCAGATTCAACAGCAAGCCAAGCAAAATCACGGCCAGTGCAACGATACCACTGGCGCTGTAGATGCCAGTACGCAGGCTGTTGAGCAGGTTTTCCTGGGTTGCGCCTTCTTGGGTTCGCACCAGAAATGTGCAGCCAATCCCGGCCAGCAGGCCAATCGCCGCCACCAGAATCGGGAATACTTGACCAGGCAAGGCCAGTTCGGGGGCCAGACCACCACCGAGCGTCGCCAGTGAAATCGCGGCGATAATCGAGCTGGCGTAACTCTCGAACAGGTCGGACCCCATACCAGCCACGTCACCGACATTATCGCCGACGTTGTCGGCAATCGTCGCCGGGTTACGCGGATCATCTTCGGGGATACCCGCCTCAGTC
>JAIOHN010000739.1 GCA_019912985.1 Anaerolineae bacterium
AAACGGTACAGACCGCCTATCTCGGCAACCTGTACGACACACCGGGAGCGAAATGATGAATCCTCTGCTGACGGTTGACAACATCCACACCTTCATCGGCCAATTCCACATCCTCGAAGGCATCTCCTTTGAGGTGCCACAGGGCAGCATTACCACGCTGTTGGGACGCAACGGTGCGGGGAAAACCACCACGCTGAAATCAATCCTGGGGCTAACCCCTCCCCGGCTTGGCACGATCACCTTTCAAGGGAGGGCCATTCAGGGCAATCCAAGCTACGATGTCGCCAACCTGGGCATTGGTTATGTCCCGGAGCATCGGGCCATCTTCCGCGATTTGAGTGTGCTGGAAAATCTCAAAATCGCGGAACGCAAGCGCGGTGATCTCGAAAGCAAGGAAGCGTTCATTTTTGATCTTTTCCCTGATCTCAAGAAGTTCTTGAAATTACCCGGCACACATCTCTCCGGCGGACAACAGCAGATGCTGGCAATCGCACGGGCATTGGTACCGGATAATCAGTTACTGCTGATCGATGAGCCGAGCGAGGGCCTGGCCCCGGTCATCATTATTCAGATGATGGAGGCTATTCAAGCCCTATCTGAACACACCACAGTGCTGCTGGTGGAGCAGAACTTTATCGTCGCCAGCAAGTTGGCTGAGCGTTACGTCATCATTGACGAGGGCAAATCAGTACAAGCGGGTTTGACCGCAGATTTGGTTCATGATGAAGACACTATTCATCGTTACCTGGGGGCAGCGTCAGCAAGATGAGAGCACAATTACTGAATAACCGGGTTCGCCTCATCACGATCGCCATTCTGGCAATTCTGTTCCTGTTGGCGTTGCAAGGTATGGAAACCAGTGATTGGGTCATCACGGTACTGCGCGGTTTGTCCCTGGGGATGATTACCTTTCTGGTTGCATCGGGCCTGTCGCTGATCTTCGGCTTGATGGATGTGCTGAATCTGGCACATGGTGAGTTGTTCATGCTCGGGGCTTATGTGGGCTGGACCGTTTTTGTCCGGCCAGATACGTTTGTAGACGTGCTCACACCGCTTGCACTATTGGCAATCGGTTTTGTACTCCTACCCCTCTGGCGTGTCCTGCTTTATAAAGTCGCACTCACAAGGCGACAGCAGCGAGTTCTCGCCTGGGCAGGCTTGATTGTCGGAGTGGTCATTACCGCTGTCTCGGTTGTTCATTTTCCGATCGCCGTCTGGAATCCGGAAGTTTATAGTGAAAGCCCGATTACTTATTCGCTGGCCCTCAGTCAGGACAACCTCAACCTGCCTGCTGGCGCGAACGCAATAGATACAACATTGCTACTGGCAATCCTGGGGACATTGCTTGGCAGCGCATTGATCGGGCTTGCCTACAGTGCATTCACGACCAATCGTGAGCTTTCGATCAAACCACAGTTGCGTCCGGCACCAATGATCACCGCAGTGGTGCTCCTCCTGGTCGGGCTGGTGACGCTGGTCGCCAATGACGCGCTCACACAGTTCCTACTGGATATCGGCACCACCTGGCGCTTCTTCCTGGCAATTGGCGTAGCGATGGCCCTGGGCCTGCTGCTGGGCGCGTTTATCGAAACCAGCCTGATACGTCCCCTCTACAAACGCCCCATTTATCAGCTCATGATTACGCTGGGGCTGAGCTTTATCCTGATCGAAGTGGTGCGCGTGGTCTGGGGGCGACCGGAGTTCACCATGCCCAAAGCGGCGTTGTTCAATGGCACGGGTGATGGTTGCCCGGCGCGTTCACTTGGTGATTTGATCGCACACCAGTGTTCGACAGTGATCTTATTTGACGGACGAATCCGCACATACAACGAAATTTTCATCATTATCGTTGGCCTGATCGTGTTGGTAGCGGTGTGGCTGCTGATCCAACGCACACGCATAGGCATGATTATCCGCGCGGGTGTGCAGGATCGCGAGATGGTCGAAGCGATGGGCATTAACGTTCGCCGGGTGTTTACCTTTGTGTTCGCTCTGGGCGTCAGCCTGGCGACACTCGGCGGTGTCCTGGCAGCACCTTCTATCGGGCTTTCATCTGACATGGGGACACGATTGCTGCTGCTGGCACTCATCGCCCTGGCGATCGGCGGGTTGACCAGCTTTCCGGGTGCCGCTGCCGGAGCGATTCTGGTTGGGCTGTTACAGCAATTTATCATCAAATATGGGCAAATCGGTATCCAGCTTCCCTTCATGAGCGAACCGTTCAAGCCTTCGCCGCCGCTGGTACCGGCATCAACCGTCCTGCTGATGGTCATTATCCTGCTGGTGCTGCCCAACGGCCTCTTTGGGCGCAACGAATAACGGAAGCGTGACGATGAATAAATATGATGAACAACCGACCTTAATCAGCCGACTACGCAAGCACAGCGTATTATTGGTGCTATTTGGCGCGATGCTGGCGTTCCCGTTTATCGTCGCCTTACTCGATGGGCAGAGTGCCACCAGTGTGCTGGCAAACGAAAGCGGAAATTCCAAATTCATGCAGGGCCTGATGATTGAGGTCTTTATTCTGGCGATTTATGCCCTCAGTTATGACCTTATTCTGGGGGTCACCGGCTTGCTGTCATTCGGTCATGCGATGTTCTTTGCAACAGGCGCTTATATGACCGGCATCGCTTTTAAGAATTTTAACTGGGGTGTGGGTGAGACACTAATCGCGCTGGTCGTCGTGAGTGTGCTTCAGGCGTTATTGTTTGGCGTCGTCTTACCCCGTGTGAAAGGCATCACCTTTGCACTGGTGACCCTGGGTATCGCCTCCATGTTTCACATCGTAATTCAATCCAGCGAACTTGCGGAGTGGACGGGGGCGGATGTGGGTCTGCAAGGGGTGATCGCACCAGATTTTCTGAGCACCGCCACAGCCCGCTTTCAGTTATACCTGCTCTGTCTGGTTTCAACGCTGGTAATTTATCTTCTCTACCGCCGCTTTGTCGATTCACCCACCGTGCATGTGT
>JAIOHN010000076.1 GCA_019912985.1 Anaerolineae bacterium
CAGCAAGGCGATTTGGAGGGGGCGATTGAAGATTATACTCGGGCGATTGCTCTCAACCCGGAATATGCTACAGCCTACAACAATCGGGGAGCTGCCCGCAGCTATCTGGGTGATTTGGAGGGGGCGATTGCCGATTATGACCGAGCGATTGCGCTGGACACGGAATATGCTGATGCCTACTACAACCGGGGAATTGCCCTCAGGCAGCAAGATGATTTGGCGGGGGCAACTGAAGATTACATGAGGGCCATCGAACTTCGTCCAGAATTTGCCAACGCCTACTGGGGCTTGGGAAATGTCTATTATGACCTGGGCGATATTGAAAATGCTCTGGAAAACTACCAGCGCTATATCGAGCTGGTCGGCGAGGGCAACACGCCGGATTGGATGATCGAGATCATCAGCGAACTGCAAGCCCAACTCACACCGACACCAGTGCAATAGCTAATTCAGTGCGAGGCCAGCGTACATCACCACGCCGGAAGAGGGCGAACGGCGCTCACCGACCCGCTGGACAGCGTGCAGCCCGGCGGACTCGGCCAGTTTTTCAAAGTGAGGATAGGGCACGGGAAATGGGATGTAACCACGCGGCAGGGTAACATCGTACTCGACGATCAGGAAGCGCCCGCCCGGCTTGAGCGTGTTCGCCAGCAAGCGCAGGGTGCGGGATTGCTGGCGCACCCAATGGAGCGCATTGGCGATCAGCAGGCCGTCGAGCGGTGGCAGAGTCAATGGCTGTGTGAAATCAGCCTGGATGGTCTGCACGGCTGAAGGCTGCTGACGCAAGGCGGCTGAGTCGCGGTCGATGGCGTAAATCGTCGCGCTTTCGCCCACCAACTCGCGCAGCGCCCGCGTGAAATTGCCGCTCCCCGCGCCGAAATCGGCCCAGGTGCCGCCGGGTGCAGGCACACCCCCGCGAATCAAACTCACCATTTCGTCGTGGGTCATTTCAGGATGAGATCTGCTGCATCAGCGGCTGGTAACGGGAGTCGCTATTCAGTTCGTGCTGCATTTCCGTGCGGAGGGCTTCAGGAGCGCGCTGCCAGGCCGTTCGACATAATGCCAGCGCACCGTCGAGATCACCTTGCTGGGCCAGCAGCAGCCCTTCGTAAAATGGCAGCGCAGGATCATCAGGGATAAGCTGCTCAGCCGCCGCGTAATGCTCGGCAGCGCTGTCGATTTCGTCCAGGCGGCGATAAGCGTGCGCACGCGCCAGCAGCAGTCGCGCCCATGCTGGCCGCAGATAACGATCCACTGCCGGGTCGTGACGGGCCTCCAGCTGGGCCAATGCCAGACCATAACGGGCGGTCGCCATGCGGTCATCGCCCAACTGCACCAGCACATCGCCTTCCCATTGCAGCCAGCGCCAGCTGCGCGGTTGGTGTCGAATCTCTTTCAGCGCGTGATCGAAATCGCCAATTTCGGTTAACAGCCGCACACGGCGCTCAGCGCGTCGTTCATCTTCCGGTGATAGGGCTTCGAGGACTCGTAACGCACCGGCCAGGTCGCCGCTCTGTTCCAGAATGACAGACCGCTGGATGTGATCTGCCTGGGTTGGGTTGGCGATCTGGTCAAGCGCGGTGAGTGCCATCTGCAAGCTGTCGGCATCACCCAGGCGCAGCAAGACCGCCGCTCGCAGCCGGTGGATCTGATCGTCGGCCTGGATGTCCAATTGTTGATCGAGCGCCGCCAGTGCATCCCTCAGTTCGCCAGCCTGAATGAAGGCTTCGGCAAGCTGCATCGGCGAATAACCCATTAAGTCTCATCTCCAGGCAGGCCAAAGACGAATGCCCGTTTGCGTGCATCCATCGCCTGCCCAAGCACGGTCTCATCGCGGGTGCGCCAGGTGCGGAAAATATCCTTCATGAAGCTGGCGATCAGCCCGGCGGCCAGCGGCTTGAACTCGGTCTCTTCGATGGTGGCGGCCTGTCGCGGCCAGCCATAGCCCCAGGCGAACCACGAGCCGTTGGGCAGAATCAGGAAGTCGTAGAAAGACTCGGAATCTGGTTCATTGCCGATAAAGACCGCCATACGGCCACAATTCTGCTTGAAGAAGGTGCCTGGAATCTGGGCTTCGTCGCGGATATTGGGGCGAGCGTTGCCGACCAGCGGGACAAAAATCACGCTCCAATCCTCAATAGGGATTTGCAGCGCACGGCGTCCACCACCGGCAGGATGCTCCACCAGACGTGGCTCACCCATCTCAGTCAACCCACGTTCCCGCGCCTCGATCACCACCGACTGGAGTGCGCTGAAGAGCGCATTGGTGAACAGGTTTAGCTGCTTATTCACAAACTCGCGCTCTTGGCGGCGTTCCTGAATCAGGGATTCCAGTTCTTTTAGAGTGGCAGTATAGTAATCCTCACGGCTGGATTCAAAATCGACCATAATTTTTTCCACATACAATGATTCGACTACAGAAATCTTATGGTTTTGTGCGCAAAAGGGCAAGTCGCGAGGTGAGAAATGACTGATTTTATCACTGATCTGGAACAAATTTCTCATCTCGCCGCGCAGCATCATGATGATTTTGAGGTGATGCGTTACCTGCTGCAACTGGATGATGAACTGGATGACGCGGTGCTGGACCAGTTTGTCGAGGCGGTGGCGGAGCCAGTCATCGCGGGGATTGACTGTAAGCTGTGCGCCAACTGCTGCCGTTCGCTCGATGTCTATGTGACGCCAGAGGATGCGCAGCGGCTGGCCCCGGTGGTGGATATTCCGCTGGAGGCGATTATCGAGCATGAAGCAGCGGCAACGGTAGAGGAATGGGGAAGGCTTCGGGCTAAACCCTGCCGTTTTCTCGATGGCAATTTGTGTTCGATTTACGCGCACCGCCCGGAAACCTGCCGCACGTACCCGGTGTTCACGCCGGATTTTCGCTGGACGCTGGTCGATACGATTGAAGGGGCGACCCTTTGCCCGATCATCTATAATGTGCTTGTAAGACTTCTTGATCGCATAGATGCATTTTTAAAGGAGCAGGGTAAATGAAACAAACATACTACGTGACTCCGATGGTGCGCATCGTCAACAGTCTCATGCAGGCACTGCTTCGGCTTGGCATTGCACCCGCGCGGATGCACCTGCTGACCGTGCGTGGACGCAAAACCGGGAACACCTATACGACACCGGTTTCACTGGTGGAAGCAAACGGCCAGCGCTGGTTAGTAGCACCTTATGGTGAAGTAAGCTGGGTGAAAAATGCCAGAGCCGCCGGTCAGGTGACCCTCGCACGCGGGCAGCAGGCGGACGTATTCAAGATTGAACAGGCATCGCCGGAAGAAAGCGCGCCGATTTTGAAAACCTACATCCACAACGAAGCGATTACGCGACCCTATTTTGAGGTCGCACCGGATGCGCCTGTCGAAGACTTCGCAGCGATTGCCGCCGCGCATCCGGTGTTTCGGCTGGTGAAAGCCTGAGCAGACTTTCTAAACCGGTGTGGCAAGCAAGCTGTGCCGCTGGACGAAATGCCCCATGCGCTCCAATGCCCGCTCGATATTTTCATAGCTGGTGGCGTAGCTGGCACGGACAAAGCCCGTCCCGCTCTGGCCGAATGCGCTGCCAGGGATGACGGCGACGCGCTCTTCATGCAGCAGTCGTTCGCAGAATTCGGTATCACTCATGCCGGTGACGGCGATGCTGGGGAAGGCGTAGAATGCGCCGCGTGGCTCGAAACAGGTCATGCCGATCTGGTTGAAGCCGTCCACGATCAGGCGGCGGCGGCGATCATATTGATCACGCATATCAAAGACGTCATTGTCGCCGTGTGTCAGCGCCTGAACGGATGCTTCCTGGCCCATCGTCGGTGCGGACATGATCAGATACTGGTGCAGCTTGCGCATGGCATCCATGATTTCCTCAGGGGCGGTCACATAGCCGATGCGCCAGCCGGTCATGGCGAAGGATTTGCTCATGCCACTCATCAAGATCGTGCGCTCGTACATACCGGGCAGGGTAGCGAAGTTGAGATGATTCACGCCGTATACCAGACGCTCGTAAATCTCGTCCGAAATCACGATCAGGTCATGGCGCTCGGCCACGTCTGCAATTTCCTGCATATGCTCACGCGTGAGGATGGCACCTGTGGGGTTATTGGGATAACTGATGAGGATCGCCTTGGTTCGGGTGGTAATCCGCGCTTCGAGGCTGGCCCCGGTGACCTGGAACTCATCTTCAACATAAGTATCCACAGTGACTGGAACACCGCCCGCCATCTCGACTGCCGCTGCATTGGCGACGAAGCACGGCTCCACCACCAGCACTTCATCACCGGGGTCCAGAATGGCTTTGAGTGCCAGCCACATCGCCTCGCTGACGCCCACGGTGACCAGCACCTGGGATACCGGGTCGTAATGCAGGCCGTAAAGCCGCTCGATGTAATCCGAGATCGCCTGTCGCAGTTCCAGTGTGCCGGAATTGGAGGTGTATTTGGTCTGCCCGTTTTGCAGGCATTCGATCCCACGCGCGGCGATGTGCGACGGTGTGGCAAAATCCGGCTCGCCGATGCCCAGTGACACCACATCGTCCATGGTGGCGGCGATGTCAAAGTAACGGCGGATACCGGATGGTCGCAGGTTTTTTACGCTCTGGGATACAAAGCTGCGCATGGGTGGTGACCTTTCTTGTAGGGATAAAGTTGGGGCGCTCTATCAGCGCCCCGGAAAAAAGTGTATTGAGATAAGTTTTTTCAAACAAGTGATTACTATCATGCCGCAAATTCACATGGAACACCTAGTTCAGACTTCACCAAATTCCTGACGGCTTCTCCAACACTGTGTACGAAAGTGGGTGGTAACGTGCGAGCTTTGCTGGCATTGTGTAGCGCATCATGTCGATGTTGGGGCGGCGCACGGCTGACAGACCGCGTTACAATGAGAGCAAATGACCTATTCTGAAAGTGGGCTGATGGAAATTGTTGAATCGCATCTTCATTTGCAAGACGAGCGTTTCCAGCGCAATGCCGCGCACCAGCGCGCGCTGGTCGCTGAACTGCATGAACGGCTGGCGCAGGTGCGTGAGGGCGGTGGCGAACGCTACCGGCAGCGCCACAGCGAACAGGGCAAGTTATTTGTGCGTGACCGCATCGACCGGCTGCTGGATGCGGGTTCGCCGTTTCTGGAACTATCGCCACTGGCCGCCTGGGAATTGTACGAGGAGGAGGTCCCGGCGGCGGGGATTGTCAGCGGGATCGGGCGTGTGAGTGGGATGGAATGCCTGATCATTGCCAATGACGCTACGGTCAAAGGCGGCACCTATTTCCCGGCGACGGTGAAGAAGCATCTGCGGGCGCAGCAGGTGGCGCTGGAAAATCATCTGCCCTGCATCTATCTGGTGGACAGTGGCGGTGCTTACTTGCCGATGCAGGATGAGGTATTCCCTGATGCCGATGACTTCGGACGTATTTTTTACAACCAGGCGCGCATGAGCGCCGCAGGCATCCCCCAGATCAGCGCGGTGATGGGAAGCTGTACCGCAGGCGGTGCTTATGTCCCGGCGATGAGCGACGAAACGGTCATCGTCAAAGGGACGGGGACGATTTTCCTGGGTGGGCCGCCACTGGTGAAAGCGGCGACAGGTGAGGATGTGAGCGCGGAAGAACTGGGC
>JAIOHN010000740.1 GCA_019912985.1 Anaerolineae bacterium
GGACATTAGCCACACCAAGCGGCACAAGATAATTGTCATGATCCGGTACTTCACCCTTGTCGGTGTACTGGCTTTTATGTTCCAGGAAGATCACCGGGTTATCGTCGCGGATTGAACTCTTGAGCAGGCCCAGCACATCCGCTGGATTGGACGGCACAACGACCTTGAGACCGGGCGCGTGCATGAACCAGTTTTCAACACACTGGGAATGCTGGCTGCCAAAGCCCTGACCTGCACCTTGCGAGGCGCGGATGGTCAGCGGCACTTTCAGCTGCCCACCGGACATATAACGGAACTTGGCGGCCTGATTGATGATCTGGTCGAGCGTGACGGCGGCGAAATCGGCAAACATCAGCTCCGCGACCGGGCGCATACCCGTAACCGCCGCGCCAATGCCAGCACCGATAATCGCGTTCTCGGAGATTGGCGTATCGCGCACGCGATCAGGGCCATATTTCTCCCACAGGCCGGGCGTGACTTTGAACACACCACCTGCCTTGCCCACATCCTCGCCAAAGAAGATCACATTTTCGTCGCGGGCCATTTCTTCATCCAGCGCCCGCACTACTGCTTCACGATAGGTTATAACTGCCATAATGTTTTTATTTCCCCACTATACCCAGATATCTTCAAACAGCGCGTCAAGTGACGGATCAGGCTGGTTAAATGCCCATTCCGTCGCTTCCTGCACGGCGTCTTGTGCAGCCTGTCGCATCTGCTCCAGCTTGCTCTGGGTAAGCTGCTTATCGTCGATCATACGCGCGGAAAGGATGTCAATCGGGTCACGTGCCAGCCACTTGTCCAGTTCGCCTTCAGGACGATAGGCAGCTGGGTCGCTGCGGGAATGGCCCTTATAACGATAGGTCTTGGCTTCAATCAGTGTTGGACCTTCCAGGGCGCGCGCGCGATCAACCGCTTCTTTGACTGTCCAGTAGACAGCTTCGGCATCCTGACCATCGACAATGATACCGGGAATATTATAGGCGCTGGCCCGGTCGGCGACATTTTCCACCGGGGCAGTATCATGATAAGCCGAGTACTCACCATAAAGATTGTTTTCACAAATAAACACCGATGGCAGCTTCCACACGGCGGCGAGGTTCACGGCTTCATGCCATGCACCAATATTGGCCGTGCCGTCTCCAAAAATGGAGATCGAGACTGCACCGGTTTTCTTCAACTGTGCGGTCAGCGCCGCGCCATTGGTGACAGGCAGGCCTGCACCGACGATGGCGAAGGTGCCGATCAACCCGTGTTCCATGTCGGTCAGGTGCATGGAGCCACCCTTCCCTTTGCAGCAGCCAGCCGATTTGCCCATCATCTCGGCCATCATCGACTTGAGGCTGAGGCCGAGCGCCAGTGCATGACCATGCCCGCGATAAGTGCAGGTCACAGTATCACCACGCTTGGCATCCACATTGGCGGCCATACCCACCGAAACACCTTCCTGACCGATGCAAAGATGGGTTGTGCCACGAATAACATTTTCCAGGAACAATTCCTGAATGCGTTCCTCCACATAGCGAACTTCCAACATGGATTCCAGCATGTGCTGGCGCAGTTCTGCGCTCAATGGTTTTGTCATTATTCTGTCCTTCACTCAGGCCAGGGGCGATCTGGTAGGTCGCCCCTAGCCCTTTGTTTATCCGTTAAATGCCTGTAGATGTTTATCAAATGCCTCGATGAAGTGTGCCGATACCAGTCCATCCACAATCCGATGATCAGCGGAGAGAGTCAGGTGTGCGGTCGTGCGAATGTGCAGGCCACCGTTCAAAACAACCGGGCGCTCCTTGACCGCGCCAATAGCCAGGATCGCCACCTGCGGCGGATTGATAATGGCCGTGAACTGGTCAATCTGGTTGATTATACCCAGATTGCTCACAGTAAACGTACCACCCTGCATCTCTTCGGGGCGTAAGCGGCCATCACGGGCGCGTTTGACCAGATCCCGCGCGCGGTTCGATAACCCGGAGAGTGAGAAATCATCCGCACCATGGAGAACCGGCGTGATCAGGCCATTGGGCAGCGCAACCGCAATTGCCAGATTGATGTGGGGATAATGGTAGAGGTGATTTTCCTCATAAGTCGCGTTGAGGTCGGGCATGTCCTGAAGTGCCTTGACGGTCAGATACAGCACCAGGTTGTTAATGCCAATACCCTGTGGCAGCACTTTCAGCGCGTCAGTAAAGTCCAGCTCTGCAGTGACATAAAAGTGCGGCATGTCCTGCATACTCTGCGTCAGGCGGCGTGCAATCGCCTTGCGCATCTGACTGAGTGAGACTTCCTCGCGCTCGCCTTCATAAACTGGCATTGCGGGTGCAGGGGTTGAAACCGCAGCGGCGGGAGCAGGTGTTTCGACTGGCGCAGCAGTCGGTGCGGGAGATGGTGCAACCGGTGCAGCTTTCGGCGCAGACAGCGCTGCTTCGACATCGGCGCGTGTGACGCGACCGCCAGAACCGCTGCCCACAATCGTACTCAGATCAAGGCCGTTGTCCCATGCCAGCTTCCGCACGGCAGGTGCTGCCAGCACTTTACCACCGCTGGAGCCATTTTGCTGCGAAAGTGCCGCTTCGACATCCTCGCGTGTGATACGACCACCACGACCGCTGCCGCTGACAGATGCCAGATCGACACCTCGCTCTTTTGCAAGACGGCGCGCCACGGGCGATACCTGCTGCGCTTCCTCAACGGTCTCGGTTGCAACTGGCGCAGTGACCGCTGCCGCAGGTGACGCCGCAGCCGGTTCTGCCGGGCTGCTGCCTGCACGGCGAATACGCGCCAGCACACTGCCCACTTCAACCACCGTATCACCGGGGACGAGGATTTCCTCTAATACCCCGTCCGCCAGGGCTTCCAGCTCAACAGTACTTTTATCGCCTTCAATTTCTACGAGAGGTTCGCCTTTGCGAACCGCGTCGCCGGCTGATTTGAACCAGCTCACCACCCGGCCCTCTTCCATACCAAAACCCAGATTGGGTAATATTACGTCCAAAAACATCACCTTTAATCCTGATGAAAGACTTCTTCTGCGCTGGCCCACCATTCTCCTTCTTGGCGGGTTTCCAGTGGCATTTGCATCCCTTTGGTTAAGGTCCACCAGCCGCTTTCGTTGGAGACTTCAGCCAGCTTTGCCATCCGCTCGTCGAACTCTTCTTCCGGGCCGTGATACTCGTAGTAGGCGAAAAGCATGCCATCTTTCAAGTAAATGCTATAATTACGGATACCGGCTTCGCGGATGGCTTCTTCAATTTCGGGCCAAATTTTTACATGAATTTTCTTATATTCTTCCTCGGCTTCAGGACGAACACGGATGATTTCGCCAAAGCGTCGCATAGAGCCTCCCTTGGTTGCGGGGATTGCATAGAAGCTGAAAAAATTATAAATTATAGTTTAACATCAATCACTAAACTTGCAAAAACCGGAGGCAATTGGTCGTGATCCAGAATCGAATCCAACCTATTGAGGATAGTAAAAAAACCGTCACAGCGATGGTCCAGGAGCGTGTTCGCCAGGCCATTCTGGATGGGGTGCTGGAGGCTGGATCACGCATTGACCAGAACCAACTTGCCACCGATCTTAATGTCAGCCTGGTGCCCGTGCGCGAGGCGCTCAAAAAACTGGAAGGCGAGGGTTTTGTCCAGATCATCCCCCGCCGAGGTGCCTTCGTCACCAGCGCCTCCGTGGAAGACATGGAAGACCTCTATTTTGCCCGCCGCATCCTGGAAGGCCAGGCCGCCTATCACGCGGCGGAGAGCCTCACCGATGAGCAGATCACGCGGTTGGAGCAACTGTTGAGTGATATGGATGTTTCACTCGCCAGCCATGATTTCCACAGCTTTATGCAGCAGAATCACGAGTTCCACTTCATCATTTATAATTCGGCTGACAGCCGCTATCTCACCAATATCATCACCAGCCTATGGGAACTTTCAGAGCGCTATCGCTATCGCTATATGTTCATGAAAGATCAGGGGCCAGTTATCCAGCAGGAGCACCGCGAAATTCTGGAAGCCTGCCGCAACCGTGACCCTAAAAAACTGCGTGACTCCATTATCTATCACATGGAACAAACACTCATCGGTATTCGAGGCTACATCGAGCGCGAAACTCGCCAGGAAGACTAAATTATTCATGCCCGCCCACGTCACAGACTCCATATTCTTCAAGGATTTATTCGGCTCGGAAGCCATGCGGGCCGTTTTCGATGATCTCAATTTGCTCCAGAAATGGCTGGATTTTGAAGCCGCCCTGGCCCGTGCAGAGGTTAAGGTGGGGATTGTCCCGGCTGAAGCTGCTGCTGAAATTACCCGGCAGGCTAAGGCCAAGTACATGGACACAGATGCCATTAAACAAGGCGTTGATAAAACCGTGCATCCTCTTGTGTCGGTGATCTGGCAGCTTTCCAATCACTGTGAAGGCGAAGCCGGGCGCTATGTCCACTGGGGCGCGACCACCCAGGATGTGATGGATACAGCGATCGTGCTTCAGATCCAGGAAGCATTTCCGCTGTTCGAGCAAACCCTTGATGCGCTTATCCAGGCAGCAGCCAAGCTTGCAGAGACCTATCGTGATACCCCCATGGCTGGGCGCACACATGGTCAGCAAGCCCTGCCGATCACATTTGGCTTTAAAGCTGCCGTCTGGCTGGCAGAATTAAAGCGTCATCAGGCACGGCTGGCCGAGTGCAAACCCCGCGTGTTGGTCGGTGAATTTGGCGGCGCGGTCGGCACATTAGCCAGCGTGAGCGATCATGGGATTGAGATCAACAAGTACCTGTGTGAGGAATTGCAGCTTGGTGTACCGGAAATTGCCTGGCACACGGCACGTGATAACTTCGCCGAATTCGCGACGACCGTTGCCATGATCTGCGCCACCATGGGCAAGATCGCGCATGAAGTGATCGACCTACAAAAGACGGAATTTGCCGAAGCCGAAGAACCATTTGAAATGGGTAAAGTGGGCAGCAGCACCATGCCGCAGAAACGCAACCCGATGATCTGCGAAGCGATTCTAACGCTGGCCCGGCTCACCCGCCGCCACGCGGCGACCGCTGTCGATGCCATGCTGCATGAGCACGAACGCGACTGGTCAAGTTTTCAAATGGAATGGGCTTACATCCCAGAATTGTGCGTAATGACACACGGTGCCATGCTCATGACCCAGCGTGTTCTGGAAGGATTAATCGTCTATCCGCAGAACATGATGCGCAATCTACAAACCACCAACGGCCTGCTGCTGGCAGAACGGGTGATGCTGGCATTGGGGCAGCATATCGGGCGGCAGCACGCCCATGATGTGATTTACGAAAGCGCGATGGAGGCATTTGAGACACAGCGGTCATTTGCCGAACTGCTGAAGCAAAACCCGCATGTCAATGAGCACCTGAGTCCGCAGACGATTGACAGCCTGCTCGACCCGGTGCAGTACACCGGGCTGGCAGCTTTGTATGTCGATCGTGTGTTGCAGAAATCGTGAGCTAATCTTCGCCCTTCAGGCCCGGCGGCGTGCCGACGACTCCACCACGACCAAAGTCGCCCGGCTCGATATTCTGGAAGACAATCAACACATCTTCGCGCCGTGCGCCACCTTTGGTGACCAGGGTATCTGTAATCCCCTCGATCACCGCTTTCTTTTGTTCCGCGTTTCGCCCAGGCGACCAATAAATCATGACAGTTGGCATACGATTACCTCGGCGGAGCCTGGATAATTTCCAGCGTGATGTCGTCAGGGTCTTTGAAGTAGCAGGTGTAACCGCCATTATTGATGCCCGCTGTGATGGCATTCGGCGGCGATACAAAGCGAACCCCGGCAGCCACCATCTCATCGTAGCGCTTGTGAATATCCTCGACCTGGAAGGCCAGATGCGCAGCGCCGGGACGGCAGGGCTGCACGTCAGTCGGGTCGCATAGTGGGTAAACATACTCCACCAGTTCCAGAAGATGGCCTGAACGAGCCTGATTCATCGCCGGAATGGCGAGCTGTGCAACTTTGAGATGAGCATTTTCATAACCGACCAGGCGGGCGGTATACTCGTTGTGTTGAATTTGCGTGTGGACCAGTTCCATACCAATGATTTTGGTATAAAAATCTACCG
>JAIOHN010000741.1 GCA_019912985.1 Anaerolineae bacterium
TGAGGCCGAGGGCGCTGGCGCTGGCGAGGGTGCTGGTGCGGCCGAGGGCGCGGTCGAGGGCGCTGGCGAGCTCGCGGGCGAGGCCGCTGGCGAAGGCGCTGGCGAGCTCGAACTCGAGGCCGAGGGGGAGGACGCTGACGCTAGCGAAGGTGATGGGGAGGTCGAGGGCGCCGGTGAGGTCGAGGGCGCTGGTAAAAGAAAAAATGTGTTGTGCTGGAATAGAAACATTGAGCGCATCGTTTCGTAAGTAATCTTCCATCACGTGCCCCTTTAGCACCGGTGACTTGGTCGGCATATGGAAATCTCCCCCCGCTAACCAGAAGCCAATCACCGGCGTATTTGCGAACTGACTTTCTTTTTCTGGTAAACTATAAGACCATATTGTCCCTTCTTTTTCGGTCAGCCACTGGCAAAAAGCCTGAGCCCCTTCATATTCCACACCGGTTATCGCTTCCCGGCCCACTAAAGCGTCCGCGGTCCAGTGCAGCGGCTTGTATTGGAAGTTGCTCCCATCGGCTAAAAAAGCCTCAAATTCAGCAACACAGATTTCCGTCGTATCCAGCGTATTCTCCGGTAACTCCCGCACGCGCTTCGCCAGCCACGCGATGCCTGCCACGCGCCGCTTGTCTGGCTCGACAGCATCAATCCATATATTGGTAATCTCATGAAGTCTGTCATCCACCGCGGCTGATGTGGCCTGGGCTTCCGCCTGGCAGTCCAGCGCCAGCCGCACTGTAGCAACCTCTAGAGGTTGCTGGTCTAAACACGCCTGGATAATTTCACTGGCGTCTGACCGCGCACAGTAGAGGCGGATCATCTCATGCCACCATGGGATACCGACTTTGGAATGCAGTTCTGTTTCTAACTCCGGATGATGCAAAGCATACTGCGAAGCCAGATATTCCTGAAACGTCAGATGGGCGAATTCATACTCCCCCTGCTCGCGTTCCAGCACCAGTCCGCTGCTATCTTGCATCAACCGCATGAAGCTAAACACATCACCCTTATAACCAACCATTTCAAGCTCAGGCGCAATGATGGATTCAATATCATCCAGCTTCAGCACGCGCTTTTCCATTTGCATCATGCCATAAGCCAGTTTTTCCAGCACGCGTATCTTCTGGTCAGTCCGCAGACCATCGGCATCAGTTGGGATACCTTTTTCCTGCTGCCGCCTGCCCATCAGCGACTGACAGATTTCGTCATAAAGTCCGGCTCGGTTTTCTGGCAGCGTCCGGCTGCTGAACTTATGTACATTGGCGATCATCGTCAGCAGCAGCGGGTTAGTCGCCATCCGGGCAATCGCCGCGGTGTTATAAATCCTTTTCAGCAGGTCTTCAGCCCCGGCTGCTGCGTCTTTCCGCACCAGGTTGTTATTTTTCCCCTGCGTGCGAATTTCTACCGCCCGGTACCAGTGCAGCACAAATTCGCGCTGCTGATCCCGTGTGAACGGTTGAACATGCAGCACCCCATCCACTTCGATATGATGATCACGATAGCCACCGGGGCGTGAGGTAATAACCACTTTGCACTGGTGATGTTGATCGACCTGCCTTTGAATCCATCGAGTGACACTCCGACCGGCCTCTTTATTAGCCAGTTCATCCAGCCCATCAAAGATAATCAGGAAATCACCCCGTTCCAGCCGTCGCTCAAACCAGTGGTGCGGCACCTCATTAAGCCCCAGTGCCTGCGCTACAATTTCACCCAGGCTGATATTGGGCTGCTTATGAATAACATCCGCATGATCGCGTAAATACAGCAGAATCGGCAGCTTGGCCGCAATCCCGGTTTTACGCAGCATATCGTCACCCACCATTGTCAGCACAATATGCTTCATCAATGTGGTCTTGCCAGCACCCGGCGGGCCCAGAATGACGATACTCCGCAGTTGCGGATCACGAATGAACTCCCAGATTTCATGCTCACCTTGCAGCAAATCAGGTTTTATCTTTGTAGTATGAACAGGATTATTCTTAGCTTCCCCCGGTGAGAAAGGCACCACTTTTAAATGCACATACACCTGCGCTAGTTCCAGCGTAAACGGTCCCTTTGTTTTCAACCCCTGTACATCTGCTTTGCCCGCCTGATGCGCTAAAGTCTGTTTATATCGGCTTTCAAACCGCACTATACGACCCAGAAAATCCCCGGCGATATTGTCGCCAGCGTGTTCAACAATCACGGTTTCGATCTTCTGCCAGATTTTCGTCACAATACCGACCAAAATCAGCAAGATGCTGTAGAGCACCACAACCAACATGCCCCGTCCCGGGTCTTCAACCGCAAAAGCATTGAGCACCTGCGTAAAGGCAACAGTTGAAGATAAAACAAAATAAGCTAGGAAAAAATAACCAGAAAACCGCAAATTAGGCATTCGCCCCACCTCACACTACAAACCTATATTGCTGATAATCACCACCGCTATATTTCTATATTATAATGCTCTTAAATTTCCCTGCTGGCTATAAAACCCATCTTCACCACACAGGGATACAGCCGTGTGTGAGCCTTCCTATGGCATACCCTTTCCGCCTAAGCTCAGCCCAACACTTCACATAGACCTTATGACCTTTGAGACCTCGTGGTTCAAACCAAAATCTACCAACTCAGCGCCAAAATAGGGACATATGTCCACCCTTTCGCGCGCGTTTTGTTGTATCATAGAACATATGAGCGCACGACACAGGCCATACAGAATCAAAAGGGCATCCTGTCAGGACGCCCCATTTACTTCATTAACGCTGTCACTTCCCGCCGAAATCGCAATCCGGCGGCAACAACACCCTGGTTTCCCGCCATAGGGGGGTATATCTGCCGCCGCCGAGCCTTATCGCACCAGCCGCACGAACCTGCGCTTGCCCACTTGCAGCACCACCGGCAGCATATCCAGCGTGATGACCAGCGTCGGGTCGCTCACCGGCTCCTCGTCCAGCCGCACGCCGTTCTGCTCCATCAACCGCTTGGCTTCCTTGCCGCTGCTCACCATATTCAGCCGCCGCAGGATGTCCAGCACACGCTCGTCCGCCGTCAGCGTCTCTTCGGGGATGTCCTCAGGGATACCGCTGCCGCCGCCGCTGCGGAACACTTCATCCCAGCGTTTTTGCGCGGCTTCGGCATCTTCTGGCCTGTGGAAAATGCTTACGATCTCACGTGCCAGCGCCATCTTGACTTCGTTCGGGTGCAGTGAGCCATCCGCCAGCCCTTTTTCCAGCGCTTCGACCTGCGCCGGAGTCCAGCCCAGGATGAGCTTGTGGTAAATCGGCATCGCCTTGTCCGGCACACTCATCACCTTGCCGAACATATCCCAGGGTTCCGCCAGCAGCGGAATATGGTTGCCCAGGCTCTTGCTCATCTTGATGTCGCCATCGGTTCCCGGCAGGCTTTCGCCCATAATAATGGCGACCTGCGGCTTCTGCCCCAACCCCTGCTGGAGCTTACGCCCGGCGATCAGGATGTTGAATAGTTGATCCTGCCCGCCCACCTGCACATCGGCTTCCTGTGCCACTGCATCATAGCCCTGCATCAGGCCGTAGAACAACTCGTGCAGGTAAATCGGTTCACCCGCATCCAGCCGTTTTTTGAAGTTCTCACGCACCAGGAACTGCTGCACCGTGAAGTTACTCGCCAGCCGGATAATATCGGCGAAGTCCAGCGTGGACAGCCATTCATCATTCATCCGCACCCGCGTCAGATCACGATCAAGGATCTTAAATGCCTGCTCCGCATATGTTCGGGCGTTTTCCTCCACCTGTTCGCGCGTCAATTGTTCCCGCGCTTTGTCCTTGTCCGATGGATCGCCGATCAGGCTGGTAAAGGTCCCCACCAGGAAGGTGACATCATGACCAAATTCCTGGAACTGACGCAGTTTCCGCATCGTAATCGTATGTCCCAGGTGCAAATCTGCCGTGCGCGGGTCATAACCACAGTACACGCGCAGCGGGCGGCCTTCACGCTCGGCTTCAGACAGTCGTTCGCGCAGATCACGGCGCATCGCCTCTTTTGTCTCCGGGTCGCCATATTCGGCCCCGGACATCAACACTTCGACTTCTTCGTCAATCGTCGCTGTTTTGACTTCCATTATGTAATGCCATCACTCGTTGAATATGTGGAAAGCCCTAGTATACCATGCCTGTCCCGATCAAACGCACGTTTTTCAAGCGATTTTCAGCCTGTTTTTTCCGTCACAAACTTGAGAATCACAATCCCCAACGGCGGAACCGTCAGGCTCAGGCTCTGTGGAAAATCATGCCAGAAGACCGCGTCCGTATCCAGGTTACCACCGTTCCCTACGTTGCTCCCGCCGTAAACATCGGCGTCGCTGTTGATCAGTTCGACGTAATGCCCTTCTTTCGGCACACCAATCCGGTAGTTATGACGCGGAATGGGCGTAAAGTTGCAGGCGATCACCAAAAAATCATCCCGGTCATCGGCAAAGCGTATATAACTGAATACACTTTGCTCGGCGTCGTTCGGCTCAATCCACTGGAATCCCTGTGGGTCAAAATCATGTTCGTAAAGCGCTGGCTGCTGAATGTACAGCGCATTCATATCGCGCACCAGTATTTGCAGGCCGCTGTGTGTTGCCCAATCCAGCACATCCCAGTCCAGGCTACGGGCCTCGCTCCACTCGCGCCACTGACCAAACTCCTGTCCCATAAAGGTTAGCTTCTTACCGGGATGCGTCAATTGATAGCCGTGCAGCAGCCGCAGCGACGCAAACTTCTGCCACCAGTCACCAGCCATCTTGTAGATCATGGAGCCCTTCAGGTGAACCACCTCGTCATGTGAAAGCGATAGCACGAAGTTTTCGCTAAAGGCGTACATCAGGGAGAACGTCAGCTTGTTGTGGTGATAACGTCGATAGACCGGGTCCTGCTTCATGTATTCCAGCACATCATGCATCCAGCCCATGTTCCACTTGAGCGTAAAGCCTAGCCCACCCAGATAAGTGGGACGCGACACCATCGGCCACGCCGTCGATTCCTCGGCAATCGTCATCACACCAGGCACTTCACGATGCACAATTTCGTTCATCTCTTGCAGAAAAGAAATCGCTTCCAGGTTTTCATGGCCGCCATACTCATTCGGAATCCACTGGTTGCCCTCGCGCCCAAAATCCAGATACAGCATGGATGACACCGCATCCACTCGCAGCCCATCAATGTGATAGATCTTCAGCCAGAACAGCGCATTCGCCAGCAGGAAATTTCGCACCTCACTGCGACCATAATTGAAGATATACGTCCCCCAATCAGGATGTTCGCCCTGGCGCGGGTCCGCATGGGAAAATAGGTGTGTACCATCAAAGAAACTCAGGGCATGCCCATCTTTGGGAAAATGCGCTGGCACCCAGTCCAGAATGACGCCGATGCCATGCTGGTGACAGCGATCGACAAAGTACATGAAATCTTCCGGTGTGCCATAACGACTGGTGACCGCGTAATAACCCGTCACCTGATAGCCCCATGACATATCCAGCGGATGCTCCATGATCGGCATCAATTCCAGGTGGGTATAGCCCATCTCCAACGCATAATTTACCAGTTGATCGGCCAGCTCACGGTACGTCAGCCAGTTTCCATCCTCATCGAGCCGCCACGATCCCAGATGCACTTCGTAGATGTTGACCGGGCTTGAGAGCACATCCTGTTCGGCACGGCGGTTCATCCAGGCGTCATCGCCCCATTGATACTGGTCAAGCTCGACCACGATTGAGGCATTGTTGGGCCGAAGTTCAGTATAGAAGCCATAAGGGTCTGTTTTTTGGGCGTAGTAACCTGCGAGCTTTGATTTCAAGTCGTAGCGGTAGAGGGTACCTTCATCGAGGTCCGGGATAAAAATCTCCCAGATGCCGCTCTCGACATGAAAAAGCATCGGGTGAACGCGTCCATCCCAGTAATTGAAATCGCCGATAACGCTCACGCGCTGCGCATTCGGTGCCCACACGGCGAAGTAGACCCCTTTTACGCCATCTCGCTCCTGCACATGCGCGCCGAGCTTATCATAGATATTGAGATGACGACCTTCGCTGAAAAGATACTGATCGTACTCTGTCAGGTAGGGTGTATAGGCATAAGGGTCACGCAGCAGCAGCACAGCATCGTCAGCATCCTCCTGCGCATCGGTTTTATACTCATAGTGATAGCGCAGTTTGTCACGCTGCCCTGGCACCTCTGCCACGAAAAAACCGGCATCATCCAGCCGCTGCATCTCGTGTCGCGTTCCTGTGCGCTCATTAACCAGTGTCATCTGGCGCGCACGCGGCCAGAATGCCCGCACAGCGACCAGCTCATCATTCACATCATGCGGTCCAAGCAGATCAAATGGTGTACCATGCGTGCCATTGACCAGTGAAGCAATCGTACCCGGATGGATTTCTGAAATCATCACAAACACCTATTCTCAATTACATTCGCTGCGCGGTTGGCCCGGTCTCGACCATCTTCCCTTGTTAAGCCTATTCTGCCTGAATATAATTCCTAAGACAGCCCGAGGCAACAAATCTAAGGATACACAAATTATGAAATATATGACCAGCGCCGAAGTGCGTGAGGCATTTCTCGATTTTTTTGAAGAAATGGGACATCGAAAAGTCGCGTCGTCTTCGCTTGTCCCGGCCAACGATCCGACGCTGCTATTCACGAACGCGGGGATGGTGCAGTTCAAGGATGTCTTTCTGGGGCTGGATAAACGCGATTATTCCCGCGCAACAACCTCGCAAAAATGTATGCGGGTGTCCGGCAAGCATAACGACCTGGAAAATGTCGGCCCGTCACCACGCCATCATACCTTCTTTGAAATGCTTGGCAACTTTAGCTTTGGCGACTATTTCAAGCGTGAAGCCATCATCTATGGCTACAACCTGCTGACCAAAGTCTACGAGCTTCCCGCAGATCGGCTGGTGTTCACGGTCTATGAGAACGACGATGAGGCCTATAACGTCTGGGTGAACGAAGTCGGTGTGGACCCGCGTCGCGTTGCCCGGATGGGTCCCAAAACCAATTTCTGGCAAATGGCGGATACCGGTCCCTGCGGCCCTACCAGCGAAATCCACTGGGATAAAACACCCGAAATGGGTGTCGATAGCGTGATTCCGATGCTGCAAGACGAAGATGACCGCTTTCTGGAATTGTGGAATCTGGTGTTCATGCAGTTCAACCGCACTCAGCCTGACCCCGAGAACACCAGTCAATATGACCAACCGCTACCTGCGCCCGGTGTGGACACAGGGATGGGTCTGGAACGTGTCCTCAGCGTGATTCAGGATGTAAAAGCCAATTACGAGACTGACCTGTTCATGCCGATCATCGAGGCAACACAGCGCCTGACAGGTCATACAGATGCTGAACGCGACGCCAATATCGTCCCCTACCGTGTGATTGCTGACCACATCCGCGCAGCCGTTTTCCTGATTGCAGATGGAGTAATGCCCGGCGCAAAAGGTCGCGATTCAGTCTGCCGTCTGGTCATCCGACGTGCAGCCCGTTTTGGAGCCAAGCTTGGTTTCAACGAGCCATTCCTCGCGCAGGTGGCCGATGCTGTGTTCGATGTGATGGGCGGGCACTACATTGAATTGGTTGAACGTGCCAGTGCCATCAAGAAAGTCATCACGCAGGAAGAGGTACGCTTCCGCCGTACACTTGACCGCGGTCTAAGCGAAATGGAAGCGATGCTGGATACCCTGCGCAACGAAGGCAAAACACAGCTTCCCGGCGATCAGGCATTTTACCTGAAGGCGACACTCGGCCTGCCGTTTGAGGTTATTCAGGACATCGCCCAGGAAAACGACTTCAGTGTGGACCTGGCAGGCTTCCAGGCTGAAGAAACACATCACTCAGAGGTCAGTGGTGGTGGGCAGGCGATGGGTGTGATCGCTTCTGCCGATGTCTACAGCGATTTGCTCAAACAGCTCAAGAGCCAGGGCAAGCTGGGCGATGAAGGTGTTGCCTACAGACCCTATGGCCCCACGACAGTCCACACCGAGATGCTGACACTGTTAGCCAACGGCCAGCGCATCGAGAGCGCAATCGCAGGTGATCGTGTCGAAGTGGTGCTGGCCGAAACACCCTTTTATGTCGAAGCAGGGGGTCAGGTCAGCGATACAGGTACCATCAGCGGTGACGGCTGGTTAATCGAAGTTGAAGATATGCAGCGCCCTGTGGGCGGCTTAATCGTGCATATCGGTGAAGTGATCGAAGGCACGCCGCACGAGGGAGACAGTGTTCAGGCACAGGTCGATGTCGAGCGCCGGTCGGATATTATCCGCAATCACACCGGCACCCATCTGCTTCATGCGGCACTGCGCCATCACCTCGGCACGCATGTCCAGCAGCGCGGGTCACTGGTCGCGCCAGATCGTCTGCGTTTTGACTTCGCCCACGATGCTAAGGTGACACCTGAAGAACTTCAGCAGATTGAAGCAGAAGTCAACGATGTTATTCTGGCGAATTATCCGGTTCGCGCTCAGGAAAAATCACTCGCACAGGCACGCTCAGAAGGCGCGATGGCCCTCTTTGGCGAAAAATACGGCGATGTGGTGCGCACAATCACGGTTGCTGACAATGGCAACCGCTACAGCTATGAACTGTGTGGTGGGGTTCATGTGCGCGAAACCTCAGAAATTGGCCTGATGGTCATTGTGAGCGAAGGAAGCGTCAGTGCTGGCATCCGCCGTGTGGAAGCGCTGACCGGACATGCAGCCCGTGAATACGTCCAGGAGAATCTGAACTACCTCCACGACCTGGCCGCGCAGTTGGGTACGCCCCCTGAAAGTGTGAGCCAGCGTGTCGCAGCCTTGCAGGATGAGCTGGCAGCAGCCCGTAAAGAGCTGGAAAGCCTGCGCCGTGAGATCGCGCGCAGCAATTTCAACCGTCAGATCGACCAGATGGAAACAATCGGCGGCGTCCATACGCTGATCACACGCATGGATAATATGACGATGGACAACATGCGTGAAGTCTCGGACTGGTTCCGCAACAAAGTGGACAGCGGTGTGCTGGTCATCGGCGGTGATGTCAATGGCCGCCCGCAGTTGCTGGCCGCAGTCACTGATGACCTGACGAAGAAGGGGCTGCACGCCGGTAATCTGATCAAATCCATCGCCAATGTGGTTGGCGGTGGCGGTGGTGGACGCCCGAACATGGCCCAGGCGGGTGGCAAAGACAGCAGCAAGCTGCCCGAAGCACTGGATAAAGCGCGCCAGATTATCGCCGATACAGTGAAAAACTAAATGGCATGAGTAGTCAGCGCGAACGACCGGAATTTATACAGCTTGAACAGGGCGATGATGTTCCGTCTATCCGCGATCGTATTTCGTTCTTTCACGGCAAACGCATCTTGCTGATCTGGCCGGAAGAAGGCACCGCCCTCACCCGCAAATTGGATCTGGTGTTAATCCAGCGGGAAGCTATGCGGCGCGCCATTCAACTGGCGCTCGTGACTCATGACCCACAGGTCATCAAGCACGCGCAAGAATTAAACATCAGCACCTTTGAAACCATCGGTGCCAGTGAACGCTCACGCTGGAAGCGTGGGCGTTCCAAGGTGTTCACTTCCCGTTTTCAACGTCCACAAGACACTGCCCACGAGCCGGAAGAACTGATGCCAGTCGCCAGCCGGGTGCGTGCCGAAGAAAATCCAGAATCCCCGGCGCGTCGCCGCTTGACCCGCCTCATCGTACTGGTACTGCTGGTGATTGCAATTGCCATCGCGGCCTTGGTCGTTTTGCCAAGTGCGACGGTCACGCTGAACCCGGTACGCGTACCGCTGAATGTTGACGTCATGATCACCGCCGACCCGGATGCCCGTAATGTGGATATTGAAAATGCGACAGTACCAGCGACGCGCCTCCAACTCACGATCGAAGAAACCAGCACCATCCCGACCACAGGTTCCCTCGATTTAGCTGATCTCCCGGCGACAGGTTCCGTCATATTCGTCAACCAGACCAATGCTGGGGTGACTATCCCGGCGGGAACGACCGTGAGCACCAGCGCAGGCACGCCAATTATGTTCCGCACCACTGAGGAAGCCCGTGTCCCGGCAGGCACCGGCCAGCAGCTTGAAGCCCCAATCGAAGCGCTGCAAAGCTCTGCGGGCGAAATCGGCAATGTGGAGAGTGGCCTGATTAATACGGTCGTCGGGTCACTGGCAGACAGTGTAACGGTCCTGAATATCAACCCCACCACGGGGGGATTACGTCGCTCAGTGGCCGCGGTGAGTGAATCCGACCGCGAGCGCCTGCTGGCTGCGGTGCGGCAGCAGTTGCAATCCCGCGCCTACGTCGAAATGCTACCGCTGCTCGAAGAAAGTCAGTTTTTAATCCCGGAGACGGTGCAAATCATCGAGGAACGCAGCGACTGGACCACCTTTAGTGCCAGTGTGAATGAGGTGACAGATTCGCTCAGTCTGACGATGCGGGCAACGATCCAGGCGACCGCTGTCAATGAGGGCTTTGGGCAGCAGGTGACATTTGCGCAGCTCGCCCAGCAAATCCCGCGCGGGCGCGAGATCAAACAGAATACCATTACCTACGAGCGCGGCCCAGTCAACGAGGTTTTCCAGAACGGGCAGGTGACATTCGAGATTACCGGCACTGGCGTGGTCGAGAGTCAGATCAACATCGGCCAGATTCAGCAGCGTCTGGCGGGGCTGGAGGTCAATGAAGCACTGGCCCACATGATTACCGAGCTAGACCTCGTGCCAGATGATTTGCCCCAGGTCGAAATTTCGCCGGAGTGGTTCGGCAGGCTGCCATTCCTTCCCATTCGCATCAACATCCGCCTGATAGACGCATGATCAACGGCAGACTACTGGGCATCGACCACGGCATCCAGCGTATTGGCCTAGCAGTGAGCGACCCTATCGGCTTGGTCGCCAGAGAACTGCGCATCATCCATCGCAAATCCAGAAAAGAGGATTTCGCGCTGATCAACCACATCGCCGACGAACAGCAAGTAGTCGCGTTGGTGGTCGGTCTACCGGTGAATTACGATGCACCGGAAGGGGTGCATACGCAGGCGGATACAGTGCGCCTGTGGGTGGAGCGGCTGAGCGCGACGACTGATCTGCCAATCATCCTCTGGGATGAGCAGTTGACCAGCGAGGATGCGCATGAGTTGGCCCAACAGCAGCGCCGTAAGCGCACCGATCCGGTCGACGATCTGGCCGCGCGCCTTATTCTGCAAAGTTATCTTGATGCGGTGCGTGCTGGTCTGGCGGATCCGCCAGCGTAGGCTGAACGTCTATTTACACCACCGTCAGGGTGAGTATACTACCTTGAATCGCAGTCTTCACGATGGAGCGGCAGACATTTGGAACGGGTCCTCAAGGTTTTCTTTCTATTGGCAGCGGCAGGGGTGGTTCTGGCACTGCTGGCAGGCGCGGCACTATTTTTGATTTCCGGCGGTCGTCCGGTAGATTTTGTACAGACTGAACTCATCCGCTTCCGGCTGTCTTCGCGGCAGGACGATCTCAACCGCCCCATTGGAAGCGACGACTCACCGATACGCTTCACCGTCAACACCGGGGATTCCCCCAGAACGATTGCCCAGAATTTATTGAATAACAGCGTCATCAGCGATGATGAACTCTTCGTGGATTATGTCCGCGTAACGGACCTCGATGTTGAGTTGGAAGCGGGAACCTACTTTCTCAACCAGACACAGACCATCCCGGAGATTGCCGTCACCCTCACCGACTCGCGCAGCAGCTTTATTCCGTTCCGCATTCTTGAAGGCTGGCGCATGGAAGAAGTCGCGGATGCCATTGATCGCAACCAGCTTTTCGGTTTTACCGGGGATGATTTCCTGCAGGTGGTTCGCGGTGGCGCAGGAGCAAGTCCTGATTTTGCCGCTCAGGTGGGCTTACCGGCAGGGGCTTCATTTGAGGGATTTCTGTACCCAGATACCTATCAACTCCCACCGGACATCACTCCAGTAGAGCTGCTGGATACACTGCTACAAACATTTACGTCACGCGTAGAACCACAGCTCTGGGCAGATGCTGCGACACAGGGATGGTCAATGTACGATGCAGTCACGCTGGCATCTATCGTGGAACGTGAATCGGTTCATCCTGAAGAAAACCCGCAGATCGCTGGTGTTTACCGCAACCGGATCGACATTGGTATGAAGCTAGATGCCGACCCAACGGTGCAATATGGCATTGGTTTTCAAAATGGCTCCTGGTGGCCGCAAATTACCCAGGATGACTATGTGACAGCGGTATCCAATTACAACACCTATCTGGTGAACGGGCTGCCTCCCGGCCCTATCGCCAGCCCCAGTCTGTCCGCTATTCGCGCCGCGATTTACCCGGCAGCATCCGAATTTCTCTATTTCCGTGCGACCTGCAACGGCAGCGGCTTCCATAACTTCGCCCGCACCTTCGAGGAACATGTCGCCAATGGCTGCTCGTAAACTGGTGCTGTTGGGGCTGTTCCTGCTCAGCGCCTGTGCGGTGAAACCGGTCGCTCCACTGACACGGATTGCGCTGCTGGCACCATTCGAAGGGCGCTACCGCGAAATCGGTTATCAAGCGCTGTATGCTGCCAGGATGGCTCTACAAGATACCGCATCCGAAAATATCGAACTGCTTCCCCTGGATGATGGCGGCACACAGGATCGCGCTGTCTGGCGCGCACGGGGGCTGGCTGAAGACCCGCTTGTTCAGGCGACGATAGTCCTCGGCTATGATGCCGCCAGCGCTAAAACCCAGGCCGCCTTTGCCGATGTGCCTGTGGTGATCGCCGGGAACTGGACGGAGCAGCCAGCCAGCGACACCATCTTCATGCTGGCAAGCGCCGATCTCAACGACGAGATCGACGCAAACCTCACTGACCTGATCGATATAGCAGCATTATCCGATCCCTTTATTGGCGGCGAAATGCTGGCTTTGACCCAGTTTCCAAAACTGCGTTCGCCACTCACAGGTATTACCATTTTGAGCAGTGGTTCATTACCTGATGAATCATTTGTGCAGCGTTATCGAGAGAGTGATGTTTTCGCGCCTGATCCTGGCTTGCTGGCCCCTCTGGCTTATGATGCAATGGGGATTGTTTTAGAGGCTGTACTGGCGAATGATACTCGTGAGGAAACCGCAGCATCTATTGCTGAAATAGAATATGAGGGATTGAATGGGGTAATTCGCTTTGCAGATGGCTACTGGCAAAACGCGCCAGTCCATCGTTTTACATTTAATCAATCGGGTGAGTTGATCACCGCTACCCCATAATTGTATCGTAAAATAAAGGCAATGGCGCTACTGGTTCGCGATGAAAAGTAATTCCCTCGTCCAGATACTTACGGCAAGCAGCTAAACGTCCCTCATCATTGGCATAGATCGTTGCTAATTTCGCACCCGGCCCAACCTGATCGCCAACCTTCACATGCACTTTCACGCCCACAGCCAGATCAATCGGATCGCCTTTTCGCTCACGCCCGGCACCCAGTTCAAACGCGGCCAGTGCAACCGCCTTTGCGGAAACCTGCGCAATATACCCGGCTTCGTCGGCAGTGACATCCACCTGATAGGTGGCCTGGGGCAGCTTCGAGGGATCATCAACCATTTCGACATCACCGCCCTGCGCCGCGACCATCTGCCGGAATTTCGCCAGCGCTTGCCCATTATCCAGATGCTCATCCAACAGCGCACGCGCTTCTGATTCATCGGTCCAGCGTTGGCCCTGCCCTGCCAGCCGCAGCATATAGGCTGCCACCTGCAAGCAGTGTTCGCGAAAGTCTGAAGGGCCACCACCCTGCAATGTCTCGATGGCCTCAGCCATCTCCAGCGCATTGCCTACCGCATGACCCAGCGGCTGGTTCATGTCGGAAATGACAGCGATCATATCTCGCCCGGAATCGACCCCAATATCCACCATCATCTGCGCGAGCTGCCGGGCATCTTCCAGGCTGGTCATGAATGCGCCTTCACCCATCTTCACATCCAGCACAATACCGTTCGCGCCTGCTGCCAGCTTTTTGCTCATAATGCTGCTGGCAATTAATGGGAGACTTGGAACAGTCCCTGTGACATCCCGTAGCGCATACAGCTTGCCATCCGCCGGAGCTAAATCTTTGGATTGACCAGCCAGCACCAATCCGTTTTTACGTGCCAGAGCTTCAAACTGCTCGGTTGTCAGGTTGACATTGAAGCCGTGGATGGATTCAAGCTTATCCAGTGTCCCACCTGAAAAACCAAGCCCGCGCCCGCTCATTTTTGCGACCGGCACACCACAAGATGCCACCAATGGCAGCACGACCAATGTCGTTTTGTCGCCAACGCCACCGGACGAATGTTTATCCACAGCGTATCCACCCAGTAGCTTCGCCAGATCCAGCATTTCACCGGAGCGAGCCATCGCCAGTGTCAGGTCGCTGATCTCCTGGCGATTCATTCCCCGAATGCAGACAGCCATTAAGAAGGCTGCGGCCTGATAATCCGGCAGCGCATCAGTGGTATAAGCATCAATAAACCAATTGATCTCTTCCTGACTCAGTGCTAGACCATCACGCTTCTTAGCGATAATATCAACAGCATGCACAATCCAAACTCCCGAGGTTATTCATGATCCCGATGTTACTCGCAGTGCTGGCGTTTGGGGTAATCCACAGCCTTCTGGCAGGACAAAGCGCCAAACAAGCTTTACGCCAGCGATTGGGTAATTATACCTACCACGGATTATACCGCCTGCTTTACAACCTCCTCGCCGTGGTCACCCTGCTGCCCGCAGCCTATCTCATCCTGTTTCGTTCAGGCGCAGTCGTCTGGCAGATAACGGGTTGGGCGGCAATTCTGTGTCTGGTAATCCAGGTCGTCGGCTTGATTGGGCTTTCCGTTTCGCTGCTTCAGATTGACCTTGGTCAGTTCACAGGACTTAGCCAGCTTCTGGCCTACCTGCGGGGTCAATCACTGCCGCTGCCCACCGAGCCACTTCAAGTCAACGGCGTTTATCGGCTGGTACGCCATCCCCTCTATCTTTTCTCACTCATGGTCATCTGGCCGGTTCTCACAATGACGGAATCCCTACTGGCATTCAACATTGGTGCAACGGTATAC
>JAIOHN010000742.1 GCA_019912985.1 Anaerolineae bacterium
AGAAACCGTGACACTCGAGCCAACGGCAACCTTTGTCCCCTCTTCTACGCCGACAGAGATGCCAACGCTGACCCCTATGCCGACCAATACACCGGAGCCGACAGCGACTTTTACACCGATGCCTACGATTGAGGTCATGCCGACCGCCACTGCGGACGGCGGGGAGGTTCGCTCTGCTGGCGAGGCTGTTCCGCTGAACTGAATCCGTACTTTGATAAACTGATAAAACGATCCATTCGTTTTATCCCGAAAGGCCTTTCACGTCTCAAATCTTCTAAGATTGGAAAGGCCTTTTATCGTGTCTGCGCCTGGATGTCCATTAATAATGGTATGCCACAATACCATACCGATTCGCTACATTCGGATTTTCTGCAAGGTAAACGCAACGAATATCCAGTATAATAGTACATAACATTATTAATAATGAAGTGATCTAGTCAGCGCAATAATTAGGAACCCCATTGATGATGACCCTCCCCCGCCGCTTACCCCTGTTACTGCTTGTCCTGCTGGTGCTCAGTGGTGCAATTCAGGCTCAGGAAACAACCGAAGAACCAATTGCGACCTTAACCCCCACAGCAACTGCCACTGTAGAAGCAACGTCTACGCCGTTTCCAAGCCACACACCCTCTCTGGAGCCGAGCGCTACGACTGCGCCGACGAATACGTCTACTATGGAGCCAACGATCACGCCGCTTCTGACAGAGGAAATCACAGAAGCGCCGACCGCTACTGTCACGCCTGTAGCGACTGAAGAAGCGACTGCCGAAGTGACTCTCGAACCAACAGCCGAAATCACCGCTGAAGCGACTACCGAAGTTACTATCGAGCCAACGGCTGAAGTCACGGCTGAGCCGCCTGTGGTCACACCCCAAAAGCAGCGGTCACGGCAACAGAGCCAGCCTCAGGCTGCGATGATGTTTGTCGTAAATTCGATCGCCGACCCGGGCGATGGCACCTGCGATGCGACCGAATGTACACTGCGTGAGGCGATCACCGCCGCCAATGCTAATTCAGGCACGGACACCATCGCCTTCGACATCCCCGGCGCAGGGCCACATACGATTCAGCCGATAACCCAACTGCCTGCTATGACCGATGCGGTCATCATTGATGGCACCACCGAGCCGGATTATGCCGGTGCGCCTGTGATTGAACTTGATGGTCAAAGCACCATTCTGATTGGTCTCACGCTGCAAGCCAGTAACAGCATCATCCGTGGGCTGGCCGTTAATCGTTTTGATCAATCTGGTATTGTCATCGAAAATGCTGACGCCAACACTATCGAAGTCAACTACATCGGCATCGCACCCGATGGGGAGACCGCCGTCGGGAATTTGAGTTATGGATTGAGGCTGGCTAACTCTGATGGCACCACGATTCAGGGCAACGTCATTTCGGGGAATCTCGACACAGGTGTGTTGATTGACGTTAACTCCCCAAACACGGTGATCCAGGGTAACCGTGTTGGGACGAATGCAGCAGGGACCATCGCAGTCGGCAACGGGACCGGCACTGGCGAAGAGATGTCAGGCGGAGGAATTGTCTCTGGTGGTCTGAACACGCTCGTAGGCGGTGAGATACCGGCTGAGCGAAACATCATTTCAGGTAATCAGGGTGATGGGCTGGAGATTAGCGGGTCAAACTCGACCATTCAGGGCAACTACATCGGCACTGATGTTACTGGAACGATCGCTATAGGGAATACGTATCGTGGACTTGTTGTAACCAACGAAGGTGTTTCTGCCATCGATAATGTGCTTGTCGGTGGAGCTAGCCCGGCAGATCGAAACATAATTTCTGGTAACGGGAGTGGGATTGTTCTGAATAATTCCGGTGTTGTAACAGTGCAGAACAATTACATTGGTACTGATGTCAGTGGGATGAACGCGCTGGGGAATCAATATAGTGGAATAGTTTTTGTGGGCAGCAATGCCACTATAACTGGCAATATCATTGCCTATAACTTCTTTAATGGTGTTGAGGGTTATGATGGGGTCGACAATCGGATTACCGCCAACAGCATTTTCGCCAATGAATTAGTAGGCGATCCGCCTGAGAACTGGCCGGACATACCTTCCGGCCTTGGCATTGATCTGACGGCTGCTAGTGAGGGAGCCACGCCGAACGATCCTGGTGATACCGATACTGGCCCCAACAACCTCCAGAATTTCCCTGAGCTGACCAGTGCGGTCGTCGGTGGCGGTGATGTTACCCTCACCGGCACACTCAACAGCACGGCGAACACGCAGTTCCGTATCGAGTTCTTCGCCAATGCTGCCTGCGATCCCAGTGGCTATGGCGAGGGTGAAACCTATCTCGGCTTTACGGGTGCTACGACCGACGGTAGCGGCAATGTGATATTCAATGCGCTGATGCCGGTCACTGCGAGTGCGAATCAGTTCATCACAGCGACCGCTATCGACCCTAACGGCAACACCTCCGAGTTTTCCGCCTGTGTGGAAGTGGAGGAAAATGCTGCACAAACCTATGTGGTCAACAGCACCGCTGATCCCGGTGATGGCACCTGCGATGCGACCGAATGTACACTGCGTGAGGCGATCACCGCCGCCAATGCTAATTCAGGCACGGACACCATTGCCTTCGATATCCCCGGCGCAGGGCCACATACGATTCAGCCGATAACCCAACTGCCTGCTATGACCGATGCGGTCATCATTGACGGCACCACCGAGCCGGATTATGTCGATATACCCATAGTCGTCCTGAGTGGTATTTCACTTGTAGATGCTACCGATGTTCACGGTTTACACATTAGTGCTGGTAACAGCATTGTGCGAGGTTTAGTCATCAATCAATTCAGTGACAATGCCGGAATTTCTCTTACCACTAATGGCGGAAATATCATCGAAGGTAACTACATTGGTGTGGCGGCGGATGGCACAACACCACAAGGCAACTTGATCGGTATTGAAATCAAGGACTCACCGAATAATTTGATAGGTGGTAGTACGGTCTCGGCACGGAATGTGATTGCTAACAATCTGGATCTCAGCCTACAAATCCTGGGAAATGCGTCAACGGGCAATGATGTACAAGGTAATTATATTGGTGTAGATATTGTAGGTCATGCCGAACTCAGGAATAACGAATCTGTTTACCTGCTCAATTCATCGGCGACCACATTCGGTACGAATGGTGACGGCCAGAATGATGCTGCTGAAGGTAACGTCATCCTGGGTGCAATCCATGCTGAGAATTCAAGCAACAATGTTTTTGCAGGTAACATGCTTGGTACTGATCCTACCGGAACAATTCATCAGATGGATGAGAGTATGGGAGTACACCTGGGGTCAGGTAGTAGTAATAACCGAATTGGCACCAATGGTGATCTCGTTTCGGATGATATTGAAGCCAATGTTATTGGCGGTCACACATCAGGTGTCCATCTAAGTGGCGCGACGACCACAAACAATCTTATCGCAGGTAACTATATTGGAACTGATGTGTCAGGAACAATTGACCTGGATGTTGAATGGGGCATTGTGATCGAGTTGGGAGCCAATAATAACACAATAAGTAGTAATGTGATGCGCTACTCGTATGTCGGCATTGTGGTAGATTCTGGCACAGGTAATCGCATCACCGCTAATTCGATTGCCTATCAGTCTCTCATGACTCTTGATTTAAGTAGTGATTGGTCATCAGATGCCAGTGTAACAGCTAATGATCCTGGTGATAGTGATACAGGCCCCAATAATTTCCAGAATTACCCTGTATTAACTGGTGCATCTATCAATAATAGTGAAATCGCCCTCACAGGTATGCTCAACAGCACCTCTAATACCCAGTTTCGCATTGAGTATTTTGCAAATAATGATTGTCATGCTACGGGTCACGGTGGTGGGGAATTCTATCTTGGCTTCTCGGAAGTCACCACAGATGGAAGCGGCGATGCAGTGATTGCCCATGTATTGGACGTTGGTTATGTAAACGTGGGGCAGTTCATCACTACAACAGCTACTGATCCCAACGGTAACACTTCTGAGTTTTCAGCCTGTATAGAAGTGGAGGAAGCCACGGCACAGACCTATGTGGTCAACAGTATCGCCGACCCTGGCGATGGCACCTGTGACTCGACCGAATGTACACTGCGTGAGGCGATCAATGCAGCCAATGATAATCCGGGCAAGGACACCATCGCCTTCGACATCCCCGGCGCAGGGCCACATACGATTCAGCCGCTGACTCAACTGCCTGTGATTACCGATGCGATCATCATTGATGGCACCACCGAGCCGGATTATGCCGGTGCGCCTGTTGTGGAGTTGGATGGGCAGAATATGGTTAGTGGCATTGCGCTTCACGTGGGCAACAGTGTGATTCGTGGACTGGCCATTAATCGTTTCTATGATGGACTTTCAATATATGGTGTTGGGCCGCATACGATTGAAGAAAATTACATCGGTATCGCGCCTGATGGTGAGACTGCTGCTGGCAACTACCTGGGAATTGTAGTCGATGCTGAAAACTCCTACAGCACCATACGGAGCAATGTCATCTCTGGTAATCTCGCGGTAGGGTTGTTAGTTAGCGAAGACACTTCGGATGTGACCATTGAAGGGAACCTGGTTGGGACGGATGCATCCGGTACGGCGATTGTAGAGAATGGCGCTGTTGCTGATTTCGAAATAATGAGTGCAGGCCTTGATGTTTCAGGATCGAATGTAACGATTGGTGGCGAGACAGAAGCCAGTCGGAACATCATCTCAGGAAATCACGTCAATGGCATTGTGGTCAGGCTTCTGGCGGACAATGTGGCGATTAAGGGCAACTACATTGGTACCGATATTACCGGAATGGTGGATCTGGGGAATGAAAGCAATGGTATTTATCTGGACCATGTCTCGAATATCACGGTGTCAGATAATCTCATCTCCGGGAATGATGCCGCTGGGGTCTACGGCTCTAATGTGGATAGGTTGACGATCACAGAGAACGATATTGGCATCAATTCAGCAGGTGACGCGGCGCTTCCAAATGGAAGCGATGGAGTTCTACTTGAAGATTTTCCGACCAACGGAATATATACGACGACTTCCATTACCAGGAATGCGATTTCTGGCAATATAGGGAATGGCGTTCGTGTGGTCAATGGTAGCTACGCCTATATATCGGGCAATTTCATTGGCATAGATTGGGTTTATACACCTGCTGGAGACGGAACTACTGTTATTCCAAATCAGCTTGCTGGCGTGCGAATAGAGACATCTTCGATAAATGATATCTATGGTAATACGATTTCCGGCAACGCTGGCAGTGGTATTGAAGTGGTAGATAGCGACAAAACTTCAATAGGGTGGAATTATATTGGCACAGAAGTATATGGACGATCAGCGGTTCCCAATCAATTGGGTGTGAGCCTCGTGAATTCGTCCAATACCGTCATTAGTGGGCATAATATCATTAGTGGGAACCGAGGGGATGGTATTCGCATTTCCGGTGCAGGTTCTTACAACAATCGGATCGAAGATAATTATATTGGCCTCGATAATCCTGGTACGGGCACTATTCCAAATCTAGGGAATGGGATCTCGATCATCTCAGTGAGTGGTGAGACAGAAGTCAACTGGAACACCATTTCGGGGAATTTACATGGTGTCGCTATCTCGTCCAGTGCGGAAAATGTGACAATCCAGGGCAATCGTATCGGCACAGATGCGACAGGAATGTTGGATCTGGGGAATAAAAGCACAGGTGTTTACCTGGAAGATGTCTCGAATATCACCGTGATGCATAATGTCATTTCAGGAAATGATATTGGCGGGGGCATCCTCAGTCTGAATGTGGATACACTCACTATTACGGGGAACTCCATTGGCACAGATTTATCTGGCACCGCAGCAATCTCCAATCTCGTAGGCATCCCTCTAAGCTATACCACGAATGCCGTTATTCAGGACAACCTCATTTCTGGGAATGCTGATACAGGGGTGATCATCGACGAGTATTCTTC
>JAIOHN010000743.1 GCA_019912985.1 Anaerolineae bacterium
ACTAATTTCCTTCTGCATTTTGCGGCCTTTGCCAGAGAGATGAATTTGAATTTTGACTTCGACCTGGTTCAGCGCATCAATGACCGTACCCCTGTCATTATGAATGTGCATCCGTTCGGACCACACGCAACAGATAAAGTATGGTATGCCGGGGGCGTGCCGCGTTTGATGTATGAATTACGTGATTTGTTGCATATGGATGCGCTGACCGTCACCGGGCATACCCTGGAAGAACGATTGAATATACTCGACAAAAGTGGTTGGTTCTTCAACAGCGCACGATGGCTGACCAATTATCGCCTCAAGGTGCGCGATCTCATTAAGCCCGTCAGCGATCCGGTACACCCGGAAGGTGCGATTGCCATTCTGCGCGGCAACCTCGCGCCGGATACAGCCGTTGTCAAGCGCAGTGCAGTTGACCCACAAATGTGGAAATTTACTGGCAAAGCTCGAGTGTTCGAGAATCAGCGCACCGCTTATGATGCAGTGTTCAATGGCACTATTCAACCGGGTGATGTGATTGTGGTGCGCTATGAAGGGCCTAAAGCCAGTGGTATGCCAGAACAGTTCACCTTGACTGAAGCAATTGCTTCCAATCCTGAATTGAATGTCGGAGTGGCTTTGATTACCGATGGACGCTTTTCCGGTTGTTCTCGTGGGCCAGTCATTGGGCATGTCAGCCCTGAAGCTGCTGTTGGCGGCCCTCTGGCTGTAGTAGAAAACGGCGATCTGATTGAGATTGACTTGCATCAACGGACGCTAAACCTTGTTGGCGTCCTGAACGAACATCGTCCGCTCGCCGAGATTGAGCATATCTTAGCAACACGTTTGGAGCAATGGCAGGCTCCGTTATCGAAATATCAATCGGGACTGGGTGGACTTTTCACGCATCTTGCAACCTCGGCCAGCGAAGGTGGTGGGATGCGGTGGGGTTAGTTTAGCCACCATCACTTCCAGATTAAGGGTAAATAATGGCAGCTAAAGTTTTATTTGCAACGGGTGCGGCACGCGGTTTGGGAAGAGCCATCGTAGAGCGATTCCTGAAAGATGGTTATCAGGTTCTCGCGTTTGATGTGGATGCCAATAACCTAGCCGAAGCGTCAGAAGCATGGGGTACAGGCGAGTCTGTATTAACGATTGTGGGTGATGTCACCAAACGAGAACAGGTACAAGGGGCAGTCGATGCGGCGGTCAGCCGGTGGGGCGGTATTCACGTATTGGCAAATGTTGCGGGCATCGCCATAGAAGAAGCGTTTTTAGATATCCAACCTGAAAACTGGCAGCGAATTATAGATGTTAATTTGACTGGCATGTTCAATGTTGCACAGATTGTCGCGCGTCAAATGGTAGAGAATGACATAGAGGGTGTAATCCTCAATATGTCGAGCAAAAACGGCATTGATGCGGAAGTAAAGTATGCCCATTACAACGCTAGCAAGGCAGGGGTCATACTCCTGACAAAAACGATGGCGGTTGACCTAGCACCGAACCGCATTCGGGTTAATGCAATAGCCCCTGGCTACACACTGACACCACTGACACTCGAAATGGATGCCCCAGACTTCATGGATTTCTACCGAAATCGTCTAATACCGTTGGGGAGACTTGGCAATCCGCAGGATGTCGCAGGAGCGTTTGCTTTTCTCGCAGGGGACGATGCGAAATTCATCACTGGACACACGCTGGTCATCGATGGTGGGCAGCTCAGCCATGATGGACGGTTAATGCATTCTTATATTCCGGGGAACTAATGGGTAATTACAAACATGGTAGCCCAATAACTTGACCCAGTAATATGAGTGATCCAAATGGTAAACCCGTGCCGTAAAAGGCCCGTAATTTACAACCAGTATATGTTTATGGAGGATACAATGAAAAGACAGGAATCTTTATCAGGTAAAGGGCTAACACGTCGGCAGTTTTTGAAGTCGAGCGCTACAGCCGCTGCTACCGCAGCAATGATCAATCTAGGTTTTAATCCTGGATTGGCACGAGTGCTAGCGCAAGACGAATCCGTGACTCTCGCAGTGTTGGCTTACGATTGGGGCAGCGAATATAATGCGCTGATGGATCGTATTGGTACGCTCTTCACAGAAGCCAACCCCAACATTATTGTGGCATGGGAACATGTGCAGGATGCCCATACCACCCTCTTAACGCGCGTGGCAGGGAATATTCCGCCAGATGCAGCGATGAGTTATGTGCGTCAAGCCAACACACTTGCACAGCTTGGAACGTTTATCAACCTTGATGAATATCTCGCAGTAGATAATTTGACTCGTGAAGATTTCGTCAAACCCCTTTACGATCAAGGTGTGGCTGACGGAAGTGTTTATGCGATACCAGGCGGCGCTGATTATATCGCAATGATTTATTCCAAAGACATTTATCGGGATATTGGTCTCGATCCAGAAAAGACCCCCACCACTACTGATGAATTCATGGAAATTAATCGCGCCATTCTTCGTAAAGAAACCGACGGTACTGTCACACGGGTTGGTTATCTCCCAATAGGTGAACAAATGCAGTGGTGGGGATATATATTCGGTGGTGAATGGTACGATGCGGCAACCCAGAAAATCACAGCCAATGATCCCGCTATCGTCGCTGCGTTTGAATGGGTGTTGGATTATGTCAAAGAAATTGGCTTCGACCAGTTCGCTGCTTTACAACAACGTCCAGCGACAGGTGACGCTGGCAACTTGTTCTCATCAGGCGAACTTGGTCATTACATTAATGGCTTCTGGACCTATGCGACCCTTGATGCGTTTTCGCCAGAGGTAGATTATGGCGTTTACCATCTGCCTACTTTAACCGGCGTTGAAAGTGAACGCGAACGCTATATGGTAGGGGGATGGTTATTTGGTATTCCTGTAGGGGCTGCCAACCCAGAAGCCGCCTGGAAGTTTTTGAAATACGCTTTCATTGACGAGGCTGCACTTATGGGTGTCGAAACCTTGAACGGACCCGGTTATCTTCCCCAATTGCCTGCCTGGGAAACAGGTATTCGTGAACTGCTTGGTGATGACAATCGGATGTCCCCATATATCGGCATCTTTTCGGAAGTTGGAGCTGCTGCTACAAAGGCGTTCCCCACTATTCCTGTTGCTGCCTTCTATACTGATCAAATTCAACGCGCCTTTGATGCAGTGATGCTCGGCGAACAAACGCCTCAAGATGCGCTGGATGAGGTGACCCGTAACGTGCAGTCAGAACTCGACGCAGTATCTTAAATCTGAGTCACTCCTGATTCAATCACATCTCACTTCGTTTTATGAACATCGCTCAGGCTCACAATGGCCGTCACCACTGAGCCTGAGTAATGGAATGACCCAGATGACAAGAGTATAAAGTGTTTGTAGGGGTTGACAATGGCACAGTCACAAACGATGAGCAAGTCTCATTTTTCCAGGTTAGCGTTCAAACGCTCTACCATTCAACGAAATATCAATGGTTGGCTCTTTATATCGCCTTGGCTGGTTGGCTTTCTGACGCTGACTTTGTACCCAATGTTATCGTCGCTTTATTACAGCTTTACCGATTATAACGTTATCCAGCAACCAAACTGGATTGGCTTTAATAACTATGTTCGCTTGTTGACCAATGATCCAACCTTTTGGACTTCAGTGGGCAATACACTTTATTATGTTGCCTTGTTTGTTCCCCTAACGGTGATTTTTAGCATTGCAATCGCCATGCTACTCAATACAAATGTTCGTGGACGATCTATTTTTCGTACAGCTGTATTTCTGCCGAGTATGGTGCCTGAAATCGTGACCGGATTGTTATGGTTTTGGATGTTAAATCCACAGTTTGGATTTGCTAATACACTGCTCAAATTTCTCGGTATACCGACAATTGGTTGGCTGAGCGATCCAGCTTGGTCTAAACCATCGCTTGTGCTTATCGGTTTATGGGGATTAGGTGGCAGCATGGTGATTTATCTCGCCGCTTTACAGGATATTCCAGAACATCTTTATGAAGCGGCTGATATTGATGGAGCGGGGGTATGGACAAGAACGCGCTATATTACCTTGCCTTTGTTGACACCCACAATTTTGTTCAATCTGGTTTTAGGGATCATTAACGCTTTCCAGACTTTCACAAGCGTCTTTGTCATCACTAAAGGTACAGGTGGGCCGATTGACTCCACCTTATTCTATGGACTGATCTTGTATCGTAACGCCTTTACCTATTTGAAAATGGGCTATGCCAGTGCTATGGCTTGGTTATTGTTCCTGGTTATCGTGCTTATTACGGCAGTGATATTCTGGACATCACGGCGCTGGGTCTTTTATAGTGGAGATGCAAGTTGATGACGAACCAGACCCAGGCTTTTACCATCAATGATGCTGGATCGTCAGCAAACCAACGGATAATGAGAATTAACTGGCAACGGCTTATCGTCTATTGTTTATTGATTTTGATCAGTTTCATTTTCTTTTTCCCTTTTCTCTTCTTGCTGTCTACATCACTAAAAACTGGTCAGCAGATATTTGCAGTGCCGCTGAATTTAGTGCCAAATCCAATTGCGTGGGACAACTATCCACAAGCAATTGAGTTCATTCCTTTTCTGAAATACTTTGGGAATTCAGTATGGATCACATTTTGGAATATTCTGTTTACGGTGATTTCCAGTTCACTGGTTGCCTATGGGTTTTCCCGCATCCAGTGGTATGGTCGGGATGTTGTGTTTGGCTTAGTTATTGCCACTCTAATGATCCCCTTAACAGTCGTCTTGATCCCTCAGTTTTTGATCTTTCGTAATTTAGGGTGGGTAGGAACTCAAAACCCTCTCATCATTCCAGCCCTCGCTGGACATCCATTTTTTATATTTTTGCTGCGGCAGTTTTATCGAACAATCCCCTTTGAGTTGTCTGAGGCAGCACGGATTGACGGAGCAAGTGAGTTCGGGATTTTTTGGCGCATTATCTTGCCACTCACCCGACCTGCATTAGTCACGGTTGGTTTGTTTACTTTCCTGTGGAATTGGAACGATTTTTTCGGACCCATGATTTATCTCAATAAAGATGAGAACTTCACACTAGCAGTGGGTCTCTATCAGTATTTCTCTACGCGCGGTAATTCTGAATGGGGATTGCTGATGGCTGCGGCAGCCATCATGATCGCGCCCGTCATTGTGTTGTTTTTCTTTGCACAGCGCACGTTCATAAAGGGTATCAGCGTTACGGGTCTAAAGGGCTAGCTGCCTATGCTCATATCCTATTCACAGCATGAATCTTGGAGAATCGTGTCGATTTTCCGAAAAAGAGGAAATTATGTCTATAAACGTTTTTGAGAAATCCCGCCGACAAGTTATTCAAGCCTCACACTATCTGGCGGGCGGCGTGAGCAGTAACTATCGGCTGAATATCTCTCCTACACCCCTGGTAATTGACCGCGCACAAGGGCCATTTGTGTTTGACATTGATGGCAATCAATTGATTGACTATTACCTGGGTATGGGACCAATGATTCTTGGTCACTCGCCTGAGTCGGTTGTTATGGCGGTGCAGAAACAGGTTGAGCGTGGCATTCTTTATGCTGGGCAGAGTGAAATCGAGTACGAGGCGGCTGAACTGGTTTGCCAAATGGTTCCCTGTGCAGAACGCATTCGGTTTGGATCATCCGGTACGGAAGTTGTCCAGGCGGCACTACGGCTGGCGCGAGCTGCCACTGGCAGATCGACCATAATCAAATTTGAAGGTCACTATCATGGTTGGCTCGACAATATTTTGTGGAGCGTTGCACCCAAGACGGATCAGGCTGGTTCTGAGAATATGCCTAACCGTGTACCCGGTACGCAGGGACAAGACCATTTAGCAGGTGAGCATATCGAGGTATTTCCCTGGAACAGTCTTGATCTACTGCGCGAACGCCTTTCGCGTCGGGATGTGGCTGCTGTCATAATGGAGCCTGTCATGTGCAATACCAGTGCCATTCACCCTGCTTCTGGCTATCTGGAAGGAGTACGCACTGCCTGTACGGATGCTGGAACCGTATTAATCTTTGACGAGGTTATTACTGGGTTTCGAGTTGCACTCGGTGGCGCACAGCAACGTCTCGGCGTCACACCGGACTTGGCTACTTTTGGTAAAGCCATCGCCAACGGTTTCCCGGTTGCCTGTTTAGCCGGGCGTGCTGACTTGATGGACATGCTCGTTTCGCAAAATGTCATGCACGGTGGCACTTATAATGCCCAGGCAGTTTGCATGGCCGCGACTGTTGCCACATTGAAGGCACTATCGCAACCTGGGGTTTATGCCTGCCTCAACGATTATGGACAGCGATTGATGACTGGTTTAGAACATGCATTATTGCAAGCTGAAATCCCACATCAAATCCAGGGTTTTCCTGAGATTTTTCATATCGCGTTTGGGCGATCATCACCGATCTCTGACTACCGCGATACGCTAAGTACAGATAAAGCACGTTATGTTCGGTTTACCACAGCCTTGCTGGAGCATGGTGTGCGTGCCCTTGAGCGGGGTGCATGGTTCATCTCTACCACACACACTCCAGACATCGTTGATGAAACAGTCGATAATGTTCGTGGGGCGCTGGCTTCGCTGACATAGAAATAATCACCAACAGAAGCGAATAATTTAAAGTCCCGTAAACTATTTTGCGCTGCAAATGTTGGCATAATTCTCTTGGATAAAGGATAACAAAATGAACTCCATTACGTTTAATTTGCGTGATTACGGGGCCATAGGTGATGGAAAAGCCCTGGACAGCGAAGCGATCAAAGCTGCGATTAGTGCATGTTCGATGGCGGGTGGCGGCACAGTGACTGTTCCCTCCGGTCAATATCTCACAAGTCCTTTTGAGCTACTCAGTAATGTGACTCTGTATTTAGATGCGGGTGCAGTTATACAGGCAAGCAGTAATCTAGATGATTATCCCTCCGAGCCAGAAGGATCCTTGGTTGAATGGTACCGGATTGGGTTGGTTTCGGCACGCGAAGCAGTCAATGTCGCTATTGAAGGCTATGGTCAGATCGATGGAAGTGGTCTGAGTTTTGTTTACCGGGATCGTTTCAAGTACAACGACGATCAGGGTTCCGACTTTGCGAAACGCTACACCCGCCAGGGTGAAGATTTCCTGCATGATCGCTGGGATCGACATGAATCTCCCTATCAGTCACCTCCGGCACAAGAACGCCCTGGCAATCTAATCCGCTTTCACAAATGCCAGCATGTACGCTTATCGAACATTGTTGTTGCCAATTCTCCTTCTTGGACAATCTTGATCGATGAGTCACAGGATGTCACGATCACTGGTCTTCATATTCACAGCAAAACCAGCGACAGGCGTGTCCCCAATGATGATGGGATCGATATATTACACTCGTGCGATGTCCACATTTCTAACTGCACCATCGAAACGGGTGATGACTGCATCGCCATTTTCGCAGGACAAGACATTACCGTAAGCAACTGTACACTTCACTCCCGTTCAGCAGGTATTCGGGTAGGTTGGATGTGGGGTGAAATTAAGAACTGCACTTTCCAAAACCTGACTATTGAGTCAAACCGAGGCATATGTGTTTGTGTACGAGGGAAGTATTCAATTGCGAACATTATGTTCTCCCATATCATTATGCGAACGCAATTTAAGGCTGGTCATTGGTGGGGCAATGGCGAGCCGTTACATCTATCCGCATTACCAATGTACGCTGATCAAACCGATCTTGGGCAAATCCGAAATATTTCGTTTTCGCATATTATTGCCGAAAGTACCAACGGCATCGTGGCTTATGGTTGTGAGCAAAGTATCCTGAAAAATATCTCGTTTGAAGCTCTTCAACTGAC
>JAIOHN010000744.1 GCA_019912985.1 Anaerolineae bacterium
GGTGAAACGTCCCTTCTACACCTACGCCGACCCGCAGCAGCCGGAGTATTCCAACAGCTTTGACCTCCTGTTCAATGGCCTCGAACTGGTTACAGGTGGGCAGCGGCTGCATCGTTATGAGGATTACATCGCGGCACTGAAACAGCGGGGATTAGATCCGCAGCCATTTCAGGAGTATCTCGAGGTCTTTAAACATGGGATGCCGCCGCATGGCGGCTTTGCGATTGGCCTGGAGCGATTTGTCGCCCAATTGACTGGCGCACAGAATATCCGCGAAGTGGCGCTCTTCCCGCGCGATATGTCCCGCCTGACACCCTGACGTTAACCGCCGAACATAGGCGAATTGAAATACGGATAACGCTCTCAATGAGTCGCGAGAGCTTGTCCGTATTTCTTCGATTCTGGTTATACTTCCTCCATGATTGAAGCTGATGAAGGGAGCAATAACGATGCGGGTGTTGATTATGGCGGATATGGAAGGCGTAAGCGGCATCGTCGTCTGGGATCAGGTCAACGGCGGCGCGCCGATGTACGAAGAGGGCCGCAAACTCTACACGGAAGAGATCAACGCGGCAGTGCGCGGCGCGAAAGCTGCCGGAGCCACCGAGATCGTTGCGGTTGATTGTCATGGTGCGGGCGGCGGCTGGACGTTTAACTCATTTATCCCCGAACTGCTCGACCCCGACTGCGAGTGGGTCGCCCATCATCCCTGGTCCCGTTATACCGATATGCTCGAAAGCGGCTGTGATGCCTGCCTGCTGGTGGGGATGCACGCCCGCAATAACACGCCGGATGGCGTGCTGTGCCACACCATCTCGACGGTGAAATGGCGTAACCTGTGGTTCAACGACGATTTAGTCGGCGAAAGCGGAATCAACGCCGCCCTTTGCGGGCATTATGGCGTTCCAATCGCGCTGGTCACAGGCGACACCGCCGTGATCCGTGAATGCCGCGAAATCCTGGGGGATGGCTTTACCGGTGTGGCGGTCAAGCAGGGCCTGTCGCGTTACTCCGCCCGTCAGATTCCGCCTGTCCGCGCCCGCCAGATGATCGAAGACGGCGCACGCGAGGCGCTGCAAAATCTGAGCCGCGTCCAGCCCTATGTGCCTGCCAAACCGACCACCATCACGGTTGAGGTGGATACCGTGGATAAAGTCAATGATTTCAAAGGGCGCTACGGCGTGGAGATTGTGGAACCCCTGAAGGTCCTCAGCCGCGCGGACGACTGGATGACCGCCTGGGATCAGGTCTGGCACTGGTAATCACTGCCATTCCTTTTGAAAAAGCCGGGCAAGTTTGATAGCGACCTGAAGATTCATGCGGGTGAGCGGGTCAGAAAGATCACACCCACACACCTCGCGGATGCGTTCCAGGCGGTAGTTCAACGTGCTGCGGTGGATATGCAGGCTCTTGGCCGTCTGGACGCTGTTGCCGCCAGCATCCAGATAAGTTTCCAGGGTGTTGAATAAATCCGCCTGCTGCTCGTCGTGGAGTTTGCGCAGCCCCGGCACATAGGGATTCAGCGCTAAACTCTCAGGCCCGGCCTGATAAAGCGTGTGCAGATAGCCCAGGTTTTGAAAATACACAACCGCCTCAGCGATCTTCAAACGCTGCGCAATATCCAGCGCTTCGCGGCTTTGCTGATAGGCCAGCCCCACCTGCGCCACGCCGCGCACTGTTGCGCTCACACCCACACGGATATGCGCTGCCTGTGCCAGCACCAGTTGAGTTAAACCTGCGACATCCCCCTGCGCGAGAATCACGATTTGCCCGGCGAACTGCCCGGCCAATGCGGATTGCGACTCGAGCGCATGATTGATGCGGCGGTAAAGCTGCACCAGCTTTTGCGAACTGCTGTCGGCATCATGGACGACAACTACATAAAACGACTGCGCAAAATCCACGCCAAAGCGCAGCGCCTGATCAGTGACCACCGCCTCTCGCCCATTAACCCCCTCGATCAGCTGCGTGATGAGGTTGCCTTTCAGCGAGGACTCCGCGTTTTGCATGGCTTCCTGATGCAGCAGCATCAGCGCGGCGATGGTTGCGCCGCTCTCAATCGCCATGTGATCCAGCTCGTTCAGAGGCCGGTCATCTGCAATAATCCAGACATAACCGTAAATCGCGCCATGCACCACAATGGGAGCCAGAATACGCTCCATCTCAAGGCCCACATCCGCCATCTGCGGGATAAACACTGGGCGCAATGTGCCGCGAATCTGGCTCAGCACGCCGCGTTCTTCGAGGGCCTGCACCAATCGCGGGTCAGTGCGGCCTTCGCTCAGGGTATAGCGGCGGGCCTCATCAACCGGTGCGATATTGACACTGGCAAGCGCTTCAAAGCGCTCATTCTCGATGCTGATTGACTGCACAATCAATTCTGCCAGGGTGGAGGCCAGGTCTTTGAGATCACCCCCGTCAAGCACGAGCTGCGTCAGCACGCGGTTGATATGCAGCGCCCGTGTGACCAGCGCCATGTTCGCCTGTGTGATGCGCTCATTCACCACGCGTGCGACATCGACAAAGCGCACATCAAATGGAATTTCGATCAATGGAAAGTCATTGCGCTCGGCCACTGAACGGAGGTAATCAGGCGCGTGGTCAATCGTATTGCCTACTGCCAGCGCCAGTCCAGCGACGCCTTTATCCGCCAGCGCCTGCACGTAAGCACACTGACCTTCGGCATCAGGCGGCAGATTAATCACCGTGGTCAGCACCAGTTCACCGCCATTCAGCCAGCGCGCGGCATCTGGCACCGCAGCGACATGAACCCAGGAAATGGTGTGATTCAGGCCGCCCTCGCCAGCGATCACACGTGAATTGGCAAACGGCTCTAGCGCAAGTGCTTCAGCAATGGTCAGCATAGGTTCAATCAGTAACAATGTCTTTATTTCCATGCAATCGTGCGCTCTATTGTAGCATCAGCAATTCAGTTTCGCGCCGGATACCGTTTTTGCATTTACCCCTGGGACAACTGACCTATTTTGAACCCCCCATTAAGACCGCCTCACAACCACCTTAATGCACCATGTAATCTTTCTCCTGACTTGAGATACTTACATCCATTAGACAGCTGAGGAGGATTAGATGAGCAGAAAAATGAAAACCTATACATTGATGTTGATGGTATTGATCCTGGCGGCTTTTGGCTCATTCGCACTCGCTCAGGACGATACCGATGATGGCGCGACCCTGGAAAGCGTGACTGCGGACACCGCCTCCTATATAGGTCAGGAAGTGACGCTGGAAGGTGTCATTGAAGAACTGGTGAATGTGCGCGCATTTACGCTTGGTGAAGGCGCTGCGCTGGATGATGACAAAGTGCTGGTGGTTAATAACAGTGGACATGAGTTTGATTTGCGTATTACTGCTGGACAGCGTATCCGCATCACGGGTATTGTGCATCCGAATTATCTAGACAATGGTCTGAGTGAAATTACGACCAACCTACCTATGGTCACAGACGAAGCCCCCATGGAAATGACTGAAGAGCCGATGGCAGAAATGACCGAAGAACCCATGATGGAAGCCACTGATGAGGCCATGATGGATGTTACTGCCGAAGCGACCATGGAAATGACCGCCGAGCCGATGGCAGAAATGACTGAAGAACCGACTATGGAAGCCACTGATGAAGCGATGATGGATGTCACACCTGAAGCCACCATGGAAATGACCGAAGAGCCCATGATGGAGCCCACGGAAGATATAGGCATAGAAGATGATATGTTCCAGATGGATGCGATTGATCTGTCAACCATGGAACTGCCTGAACGGCTTCAGAACTTCACTATTCTGGAAATCACCTCGATCTCCGCGATTACCTTCGTGGAGGAATCTGAATAAGCAATCTCCTTCCTTTACCCCACATTAAAGCGGCAGCCTCCAAAACGGAGGCTGTTTGCTTTTCCAGCGTGGTTATTCCCTCACGTGCTTATAGTGAAGCTGCACGATACTGTTTGGATAGCGCTTCATGTTGATTAACTCCACACGACTTTGTGCCGTCGTGGGGGGAAAGAGCGGAATACCATCGCCGATCATGACCGGGATCACCGAAACGATGTACTCGTCAATCAAGTTGAGATTGACGAAAGCGGCATTCAGTTCCGCGCCGCCGATCAGCCAGATGTCTTTATCGCTCTCCGCTCTGATCTGTGCGACCAGCGCTGTGAGATCACCATCATAAAATTTGATGCGCCGCTCCGGGTCTTCCGGCTGTACATGCCGTGTGACAATGTACGATGTCAGGTCTGCATAGGGCCAGTCGTCGCCAAAGGTCAGCACCTGCCGATAAGTTTTGCCACCCATGATCACGGTTCCCAGGCGTTCCACCAGCTCTGTGTAATCGTAATCCTCGTCTTCACTATCAAAGGCGGTCAGCCAATCAATCGAGCCGTCCTTACGAGCGATATAACCATCAAAACTGGCTGCGATGTACAGAATGACATTGCTCACGTGAAGCCTCCTTCTGTCAAAAAGCGCAAGCCTCAGTGTAAGGAAAAAACGGAGGATGTCTACTCGGCCATTCGTACAGGTTTGAGCAGACTGTGGTCGAAATGGTCAATGTCCGCCGGGTCGAGTGCTTCCAGGGCGGCGCGCACACGGTAGGAGTCTTCCTTCAGCCGTTTGACATCCACCCCCTGGCACACATCCGGCAGCAGCGCCAGCCACTGCACACTACGCAGCAGCATCTTGAGCGCGCCGCGATGGTTGCCACGCTCGATCTGGTAGTAAGCCACCCCCACCTGCAAAATCGCACGGTAGAGATCGCGCACCGGGCCTTCAATTTGCATCCATAGGGCCTCAAATAAATCGTGCTGCCGATAATATTCGCCTGCATTGAACTTCGCCATGCCTTCCACTGCCTGTGGTGGCAGCGGTTCCTGGCACTGGCAGTCGAGCAGCGCCATCGCTTCGGCATCCATTACACGAGCGTAAGCACGGGCCAGATTTGCCGCCTCCTGCACCAACTCATCAGGCGTCAGTACCAGGTCCGCCCCGGCAAGCAGTCCGGCTTCGTGCTGGTCAGGCGGGGCCACCACAAAAATGGGGATGCGGCGGGTGGCGGGGTTCGATTTCGGCGTGGCGGTGTATTCTCGCCATTGCGCTTCTGTGCCATCCACCAGAATCAATACGACAAGCTGATCGGCCAGCCAGCTGACATATCCTGCCCCTGCTTCGTAAGGCTGAAGCGTGAACTCGTCATCCAACTGCGGCGCAATCTGCGCCAACCAGTCTGGCTGACCGACGACCGCAATAATCGGTTTCGTCATGCGCGTAGCGGCAGCAAACTAATCATCCCAGCGCTTGAGACCAAGCAGCTTCTGGCCGAGTTCGGTCAGTTCCGCCGGTTCAAACTGGGCTTCCCAACGGCGGACATCACCGGGGAAAGCCGAGTGATTCTGCGGCTGCAAGCGCTCACGCCACAGGCGAACACGCTCCTGACGCGCTTCTTCGTTGTTCTCGTCCGCTGGTGACATGGTGATGTACTGCGCCAATCGCGGGCGATCAGATACATTCTGGCTGTTGCCATGCGGCAGCGCGACATGCCAGATGAGCAAATCCCCGGCTTTGGTGTCAATTTTCTGGACTTCCAGCCCGGTCAAATCAGGATGGAAAGGGTCACGGTCTTCTGGCTGGTCCTTGGCCCACTCTTCCAGACGGTTGTGAAAGCCCGGTACGCATTGGAAACCACCCTGGCCGGGATGTGTATCTTCCAGGCTGAGCACACCCTGCACGCGCAGCGGAATCGGGCGCTGGCGTGAGTCGAAGTCCCAATGCACAAAACCCTTATATTCCGAGCCTGGGCGCTCCGGCGGATTAAAATTCGCCCGGTCCATCGACACCCACAGCTTTTCCGTGCCGAGAATATCAGCAAAGGCCCCATACACGCGCGGATTCTGGCGGTTATCCCACAAAGCCTGATGCTGGTAAACCTCTAACATCCCGCCAGCGCTGCGAATGACCTCTGGCCCCCAACCCACCGGCACCGAATACCAGCTATCCCTATCCTCGCGGTCAATACCCTGAAATTCGTAGATCAAATTAATCACCGCATCCAGATTTTCCTGCGGCACCGCATTATGGATAATGACGTAACCATTTTCATCCCAAAATTCGCGATCTTCCTTCGTTAAAACAGCCATTTTTATCCCCAATTATTCAATGAAAGCCCATGTCCTTTACCATACCGCAAGTGCTGGATGGCTGGCAATAGCCGGGCGTTAGCAAGGTCATTCAGTATGGCAACGATGCTCCGGAACCCCAATATGAATGTGCAGCACTTCATCCGTAATGGAAAGACGAATTACAACAGTCATGATTAGCAAGTAAGCTATTTCTGCTGAAGAGTGACAATAAAACCAACTCGTCACGCCCTCCTACACAAGCGTATACTCGTTGTTATATTGTGTACTTAAACGAACAACTAATTCACTTTCTTCAAACTTTAGCAGCGCACTCAGGACAAAATCCGCTATCGCGTTTGAATTCATAGACTTGAGAAAACGAATGCGTTCTCTGTCTTCAGCATGATTTACATACCATTTGAGCCAATTGATAAACCAGTATTTATCAAAGCTCTTTGGATTTGGCGCATTCCACTCGATCGGCTCCTGTGTGGTTACATGAACTAACTTGCATCCAAGACCGTGTATGAAGTATTTCCATTCTTGATTTACACCCCAGTATCCTGTTTGAGGTATGTCAAATATTGATTTGCGTGGTTCTGGTTGCTGCCTATCTATAGCTCCTGTAGACGCCAGGATTTGTGGTCGTAATTCCTTAAGCGCTTGAAACACTAATCTCTGACGAGCTACAAACAGACAGATAAGTTCATACACTAGCTCATTGTTTTTCTGCATTTGAGTTACCACGTTATTTGAGAAAGCCTACCGTACTTCTTGCCAAGTTGGGTTAACGCTTCGTGATCTCGATATGTTCCAATACCAGCGACTGCTCATGCGCGACATCCAGCAGGCCAAAGCCGAATTGTCCCTGCGGGGTGACAACCGCGTACTGTGTATCAACCCAGGCGATAAATCCCAGCGGGCCGCGCGGTGCGATGGGCGCTTCGAGGACAACTTTGTCATCAACGGTGAAGGTCGCGCCATCCGTGCGCCAGTCCAAAGTATAAGTATGCGGTTCAGCCAGCAGTGCGCCATCCAGCAGGTGTTCGCTCACACCAATCGCACGCTGGCCCACCGGCCACAACCAGCGATAGAGTGCCGGAACACGCATCAACAGCAAGCCAATCGGAGCCGTCGGTGCCAACGCTAAAAACGGCCAGCGGGCGGCGTGGATCGTCGCCGCTTTCCAGCCCGGCCCCGGCACATCCTGCGCGAGATGAATGTTACTGGGCGGCGATGAGAAGAAAAACCAGACCGCCTGCGGCAGCCGCAGCGAGACCTGCCCCGGCATAAACGGCTGGTTCCAGAAGCCGAATCCCGCTGTTCCCCGCAGCTGATCGGCAGCGGGCATCGCATAGGCACGCACCACCAGACGCAGCGGCGGCTGCCAGCGAAAATTCACTTCCACATAGTCGCTGATCTGCGCATCTGCGTAGGAATCCGAGCCTGTCGGCTGCGTTGTCAGCACCAGTTGATCAGGCTGCTTGTACACCTTCGCCGCACCGATTTCGGTCACGCGCCGGATGCGCTGCTCATAGATGGTCACGTCCATCAGGCAAACCACCTGCGCGTAACCGGCGTCGCCACGTCCAGGCCAATCAGCGTCTCGGCATCGACACCGAGCAGCTCGCCGGCGGTCGCATTCGCCCAGCCGACACGACCACCGGCATCGGCGAGCACGATGCCCACGGGCAGACCGGCGAGCACGGCTGCCGGATCGAATTCCAACATCATCGGCAGGCAGGGTGTGAGGTCTTCGGCGCGCATGGTGACAGGACAGATAGCGGAGCGCGGCAGGCAAACTTTAGCGGCTCCGGGACGGCGGGCGGGCGGTTCGTCGGCGATCAGGAAACGCAGCGCAGATAGGCGTCCTCCACGGTCGTCGCGTCGAAGTGCCGGCGAAAAGCCGCGAGCGGGCCGCAGAAAGCGAGCCGTCCGGCGTGCAGTACGGCAATGCGATCGCACAGGGCCTCGACATCGGCGAGCGCGTGGCTGCTGAAAAACACCGTCGTACCGTCCTTGCGGGCATTGAGCAGGTGGCGCTTGAGCAGTGCCCGGGCCTTGGGATCGAGACCGCTGAACGGTTCGTCGAGCACCAGCAGACGCCGCCCGCTGAGCAGACAGGCGAGCAGGCCGAGCTTCTGGGC
>JAIOHN010000745.1 GCA_019912985.1 Anaerolineae bacterium
ATGCTGCTGGATCGCCAGGGGCGGGCTTTGTTTTTGAGCACGCCTTACGGTCGCAACTGGTTCTGGGAGCTGTTCCAGATGGGGCTGGACCCCTCACAGCGGACATGGCGTTCCTTTCAGTACACATCTTACGACAACCCGCTGATCGACGCCGATGAGTTGGAGCAGATCCGGCTGGTGACGCCAGAGCGGGTGTGGCGTGAGGAATACCTGGCCGAATTTGTGGATGATGCCGGGCAGGTATTTCGCGGTGTGCAGGCAGCAGCCACCGCCCCGCTTCATCCCACCCCGCAGCCGGGGGCGCGTTACATCGGCGGGATTGATTGGGGGCGTGAGGGCGATTACACCGTGATCGCGCTGATTGACGCCGATAGTCACCGGATGGTGGCACTGGATCGTTTTCACCAGGTGAGCTGGTCGCTGCAACGCGGTCGCCTCAAAGCCCTGTATGAACAGTGGCAGCCGGTGGTGATCTGGGCGGAGGCGAACAGCATTGGCTCGGTCAATATCGAAGCATTACAGGCGGAAGGACTGCCCGTGCGCCCCTTCCAGACCACGGCCCAGAGCAAACGCCCGCTGATCGAAGGGCTGGCGCTGGCGATTGAACGCGGCGAGCTGGCGCTGCTGCCCGATCAAACCCTGTTGGGCGAACTGGCAGCTTACCAGTTGGAGCGGCTGCCGGGCGGCGGGTATCGCTATGGTGCGCCTTCGGGACTGCATGATGACACAGTGATTGCGACCGCGCTGGCCTGGCATGGGGTCATACACGGGCAGGTACTCGTGGATTTCGCTTAATCATCGACGACATGACAATGGCCCCGGGATAGTAGCCGCCGCGCTCAAGGGCGAACGGTGCGCGAGGTTAGGAGCCTAAATGGCTGCCCGCGTCTGCATCAGGAAAGGGATAACGCATGTGGATGGTCATGAGGCAGCAGGTCACTTGACCTATGTGAATCTGGCTGAGAGTGGGGGGTAAAATCCCCCTATCCTCCTCATTTGACGTACAGGGATTTGGTGTAACTTTAATTGAAAGAGAACGGCACATAACAAGCGGTTCTCAACCAAATTTTTTGTAGGAGGATAGCATGGCTGAAGTTGTCTTAGCACTTTTTAATACAGTGAGAGAGGCACACGACGCCGTCAACGATCTGGCAAACCAGGGCTTCAAGCGTGGCGACATCGGGCTGGCCGTCAATGATCCCCGTAAACGGTATGTGGGTGAAGGCCGGTATGAGGACTATGAGGACGAAGATGTAGATGCCGGTGAAGGCGCTGGATTCGGTGCCGTCGTCGGTGGGATCACCGGTCTGCTGGCTGGTCTGGTCGCCATCACCATCCCCGGTGTGGGACCTGTGATCGCGGCGGGTCCGCTGGCGGCTGCGCTCGGCGCGGGTACTGGTGCGGTCATCGGTGCGGCGGCGGGTGCCATAACCGGTGGAATCACCGCCTCGCTGGTGGATATGGGTGTGCCGGAAGAAGAAGCCACCTATTACACAGAAGCGGTACGGCGTGGGAATGCGCTGGTTACTGTGACCGCTGACGGGGATGATCTGGTGCGGGCGATGAATATCCTGCGCAAGCATTACCCGATTGATGTCGAAGAACGCGCGGCCCAGTGGCGTGAGCACGGCTGGGAGGGCTATGACCCGAAAGCCGACCCGTTTACCTCTGAAGAGCTGGCGGAAGAGCGCGAACGTTATGTGGAGACGACCAACAGCGACCCTGCGGTACGGCGTTACGATAATCCGCGCTGGTAAGCGTTTACTCACATAGAAGCTGACATGAATCAAAAACAGCGTCCATCATGGGCGCTGTTTGCATTGAACGGTGGCTTAGCAAAGGGGCGGTTCTGGCTGAATCTGAAGGCAAGGTTCAGGTCGATCCATGCCCTGGATGGCGGTGCCGAAGGTGACCAATCGGCGACCGAGCTGGCGCAGCAGGCGCACACGATAAACCGGCTGGTTCGCTTTCGCCAGCTTGGCAAGCTGCCACTGGGCGGCTGCTGCGGCGAAATGCGCCTTTTTTAGCTCATATTCCTGGCTCAGTTGATAGTAATTGCTCATGTTCCGCCTCCTGATCGAGAATTGTCCGAATGAGCGTGGGCAGCCGGTGGGGGGTGCTTTCCGGCACCGCGTTATACACACCCGGCTGCGGGTCAACTGCCAGCACAAGCATGGGGCTGGCCTCGATGGATTGCAAATGCTCGTACACACTCTGGGTGAGTTCTGGCTGCTCGGTCAGGTCGATGACGATGATGTCGGGCATGTAAGTGATATACATGCCGAGCGCTTCCAGAGTCTCAGTGGGGAGATGCACCCACCAGTTGGCTTTTTTGACAGCTTGAGCGAAGGCTCGACCGGTGTCCTGGCCGCCGACGTAGAGAATATTCGGATGTTGGAATGACATGGATTACCCTTTCTGAGCCTTGACGATTTGCTGTTCGTTGGTGAGCAGGGTTTGACGGCTGAACTCAGCGCGTCCCTGGTAGTAACGGCTGGGCTTGCCATCGTCGCCAATGGCGCGGTGGCAGGGGACGAGGACTGCTGTTGGGTTGGCGTGGATTGCTTCTTCGACGGCGCTGATGGCGCGTGGATGACCGATGGCCGCCGCGATCTCGCTGTAGGTGCGTATCTGGCCCAGCGGAATATTCACCAGTTCTTTCCAGACGAGTCCCTCAAAGGCAGTGGCTCGCACGTCCATCGGCAGGTCGAGATGCGGGCGTCGCCCGTTGAGATGTTCCAGAATCTGGGTTACCCAATCGCACATCGCCACGGGATTGTGGTCGATAGTGGCCGCCGGGTACTCCGCATGCAGGCTTTCGACCAGCTCGGCCTTGTTGCGCCCCAGATGCACCGCGCAGATGCCCTTCTCGGTCATGCCCACCAGCAGCAGGCCCAGATCGCATTCGACGATGGTGTAGTGAATATACATCCCCTCACCGCCCCGGCTGTAGGTGGCAGGAGTCATGCCCAGGGTGGCATCCGAGCGTTCGTAAAGGCGGCTGCTGGAGCCATAGCCGACGTTGTACAGGGCGTCAGTCACGTTCTCGCCATTGCGCAGCCGCTGTTTGAGGCAGCCAATTCGCAGCCATTCGCTGTATTGGCGCGGGGTGACGCCCACCATGCGCTTGAAGGTGCGTTGGAGATGATAGGGGCTGACACTAAAACGGGTACCGATGTCGTCCAGTGTCGGGCTGCTTTCCAGTTCGTCATTCAGATAATGACACACCTGCTGAATCAAACGAGCCTGGGGATCGTGAGCAGTCATCATTTGTGGACGGCAGTGTTGGCAGGGGCGGAAACCCGCGCGTTCGGCTGCCTCTGGGAGGCGGAAGAAGTCGACGTTGTCATGGTTGGGAACGCGGGCCGTGCAGCCCGGACGGCAGTATACACCAGCAGCGCGCTCGGCATAAACAAACTGTCCATCAAAGCTGGAATCATTATCCTGGACCGCCTGCCAGAAGCGCTCTTGATCTCTTATGTCCACTTTGTACCCTTTTTTCTGTCATGCCACAGCTTCTAGCATAAACTTTCTATGCCAGTCCGGCTATCCGTTTCTTGCGTTTCAATGATGTTTTATTCATCTCTAACACAGCTTGTGGCTGTATGCTGAATCTGTTATCTATATAACGCTGTAACTGACATTTTGTGAAAAAACTGAGTAGGTAAGGAACACCAATGGAGAACATGGCAGACAATGTGGTTCTGATCACGGGCGCGACCAATGGTATTGGCCGGGTGGCGGCACAGTCACTGGCGCAGATGGGCGCGACTGTGGTGATCGTGGGTCGCAATCCCGATAAAACCGAGCGCGTGGTCAAGGAAATCCGGCAGGCGACAGGTAACCAACAGGTCGAGATGCTGTTGGGCGATCTCTCCGTCGTGGAGGACATGCGGCGGGTGGCGAACCAGTTTCGCAACCGCTATGACCGGCTTGACGTGCTGGCGAATAACGCCGGGGCGATGTTCAATGAGCGCCAGGTCACACCCGATGGATTTGAGAAAACCTTCGCGCTCAATCACCTGAGCTATTTTGTCATCACCACCATGCTGCTGGATATGCTGCGCGCCAGCGCACCAGCCCGCATCGTGAATACCTCCTCGCAGGCCCACCGCATGACTGGTGAGCTTCATTTCGATGACCTCCAGCACGAACATGGCTACAACGCCTGGAATGTTTACAGCCAATCAAAGTTGATGAATATCCTGTTTACCGTCGAACTGGCGCGGCGGCTGGAAGGCACGGGCGTCACTGCCAACAGCTTCCATCCCGGTTTTGTCAACTCCGGCTTCGGCAAGAATAACGGTGGCTTGATGCGGCTGGCGATGCAGATGATTACACCGCTGTTTGGACGCAGCCCGGAACAAGGCGCGGAGACGCTAATTTATCTGGCAAGCTCACCGGACGTGGCGCAGATTTCAGGGGCGTATTTTGTGGATAAGCAAACGGCTTCCCCATCGAGCACGGCCACCGACACGGCGGCGGCACGCAAGTTGTGGGACATCAGCGAATCGCTGGCAGGCGTCCAGTCCGCCGGGGTTTAGCTCAAGAGCGGTAGGTAACAGTTTTATGATACTTACCGCTCAACTCTTGCGTGAAATCGCATTAAACAACTTTTGCACGATTGCGATAAATTGATCCGTTTCATCTGCGGTGAGATAGTATCGAAAAGGTGCATCAGCAATTTGTCGAGCTTTACTTTGGCTAATAGGATAAAACTCAGCGAAACTGTCAGTATTGATGTAAACATCAAAAAGGCCATTCTTTGAGTTAACCCAAGCACAAATTAGGACTCGATTCTTGTTCTGGGGGGGAGCATACATAATGCTCCATTTATAAGTCTTTGGATACAAGCCAAAATCGGTTGCTAATTTATAAACCTGGCGAAACTGTTGCCCAACTCCATTATTTTCTGCAAGCTGCATTAAACGCTCAATGCGCTCATTCTTGTTTGTTGCTTGCTCTACTTGCGAAATGGGAGGTGGAGATACCGTATCAGCTTCCGATAATTGTCGCAGTAGAACGTGCTCTCCATCGCTGTTTTTATAGACATCAAATGTTACGACCTGAATAGGATTGCCTTGAAAAGTTGTGTGTTTCAAGACTCGATCAAGATTAATGTCACGACTGGTACCCACTATGTAAATTAAAATTTCAGGTTCTCGGAAAATATTTTCATCTAGTGCCAGCAGTTTAAGAAGATTTGATAACTTGGACCCACGTTTTTCAAGATGCTGCTT
>JAIOHN010000746.1 GCA_019912985.1 Anaerolineae bacterium
TCAAGCATCTGCTGGAACTCGGCGCACCGGATGTCATCGTCCGCAATGAAAAGCGTATGCTTCAGGAAGCGGTAGACAGCCTCATTGATAACAGCCAGCGTGGCAAGGCGCTCAGCCGCCGGGGCCGCCGCGAACTGAAATCCCTGAGCGATATGCTGAAGGGTAAGAAGGGTCGTTTCCGTCGCAACCTGCTCGGTAAGCGTGTGGACTACTCCGGTCGTTCGGTCATCGTCATCGGCCCACGACTCAAACTGCATCAGTGCGGTCTACCGAAGACAATGGCGCTCGAACTGTATCGCCCCTTCGTGATCAGCCGCCTGGTCAACCAGAGCTATGCCAGCAACGTGAAGGGTGCCAAGCGCATTATTGAGCGCGAGAAACCTGAAGTCTGGGAAGCCCTGGAAGAAGTCATCAAAGATCGCCCGGTGCTGCTCAACCGTGCCCCTACCCTCCATCGTCTGGGTATTCAGGCATTTGAGCCGCAGTTGGTAGAAGGCAAAGCCATCCAGATTCACCCGCTGGTTTGTGCGGCATTCAATGCCGACTTCGACGGTGACCAGATGGCGGTACACGTTCCACTCAGTGAAAAAGCGGTCAGCGAAGCCCGCGAGCGGATGCTCAGTACCAAGAACCTGCTTAAGCCTGCGGACGGTCAGCCGATCGTCGGCCCGTCTAAGGACATGGTGCTTGGCTGCTACTATCTGACAATGGACCCGACTGTCGAGATCATTACGCTGAAGAAGCGTGCCGATGATTTCCGCAGCATCGAATCTATCTACAATTCAGACAATCGCGTGGGTGTCGCGCTGCGCTCGAACGGCTATTACTTCGCACTCAACCGCGACATCAAAGGCATTCATCTCTTTGCCGATGTGGCGGAAGAAGATGATTCAGGCCGCCGCAAAGTCCTCGAAAACGCCATCGACCGCACGGTACGTGCCGTAGTCGAAGGCGAAGTGGACTGCATGCTGGCGAATGCCTTTGAGATGAAGAAGTACATGAAAAAGCATGGTCTGGAAGACGTGCTTGAGATCGCCAACCTGCACGAGCGCCGTCTGGTCATCGACATGAATGAAGTCGATTACCTCTACGGTCTGGGCAAGGTCAACCTGCATACACCGATTTTGCTCGGTAACATCTACGACAACCGTATCCCGCAGGAAGAGCCGGAGATCACCACAGTAGGACGCGCCATCTTTAACCGCATCCTGCCGGACGAAATGCGTTTTGTGCAGGAAACGATGGGCAAGAAGAGCCTGCAAAATCTGGTGGCCCGTTGCTATCAGAAGATCGGCTCGGAGCAAACCACCGAAGTGGTGGACCAGATTAAGAACTACGGCTTCCACTATGCGACCGTTTCCGGCACCACGATCGCTGTCTCGGACCTGACAATCCCGGATGAGCGCAGCAACATTCTGGCCCGTGCCGAGAGTGTGGTTGAACGGGCGGATCGTGACTTCCGTCGCGGTTTGCTCACCGAAGATGAGCGTTACCAGATCACCATTGATGAATGGAACCGTGCCAAGGATACGCTCCAGGACTTGATCCGTGACACCCTGGACCCCTATGGTCCAATCGCGATTATGGCGATTTCCGGTTCCACCAAAGGTGGTTTCGGCCCGATCACGCAGTTGGCTGGTATGCGCGGCCTCATGGCTGACCCGTCAGGTCGTATTATCGACCTGCCCATTCGCAGCCACTTCCGCGAAGGGTTGACCGCGCTGGAATACTTCATCTCCACGCATGGTGCGCGTAAAGGTCTGGCGGATACGGCGCTGCGTACGGCAGACGCGGGTTATCTCACCCGCCGTCTGGTCGATGTCGCGCAGGACGTGATCGTTAATCGTACCGATTGCGGCACTGAAGCGGGTCTGTGGATCCGGCGCTTGGATGATGTCGCTGGTCAGGCGCTCTACGAACGTATCGTCGGGCGTGCAGCCGCCAGCAATATGAATGATCCAGAAACTGGCGAACTGCTGGTCAGACGCAACGAGATGATTGACGAAGAGGTGGCCGAGGCCATCCAGAACAGCACCATCAAAGAGGTGCATGTCCGCAGCCCCATGACTTGCTCATTGATCCACGGCATCTGCGCCCTGTGTTATGGGCGTGACCTGGGTTCCGGTGAAATGGTCGAAATCGGCGCAGCAGTCGGTATCGTCGCTGCTCAGTCCATCGGTGAGCCGGGTACACAGTTGACCCTCCGTACCTTCCATACCGGTGGTACGGCACAGGCCACCGGTGACATCACCAGCGGTTTGCCGCGTGTTGAGGAGCTATTCGAAGCACGCAAGAAGCCGAAGGGTGAAGCGGTCGTCGTGGACATCGGCGGTATACTGCGCCTGAGCAAGCGCGAGGGTGTGCGTATCGCCACCGTCGTCAACAGCGAGGTCTTTAGCGAGGAACACAAGGTCCCGGCAGGCTGGGATCTCCAGGTCGAGGACGATCAGACCGTCAAGCAGGGTGAGGTACTTGCCCAATCGCCCGACGGTGAAGAAAGTTTGGTCGCGCGCATGCAGGGTACGATCTACCTTGAAGAAAACAAGGTCTATATCCGCTATGAGCGCCGCGAAGAAGAGGATTACGAAATCCCCTCCAACGCCCGCTTGCTGCCGGATGTCTTTGAAGGTGCCGAGGTCTATCCCGGACAGCAGTTGACTGAAGGCTCCAAGAACCCGCATCGCATCCTGCGTATCCTGGGTGAGGAAGCAGCGCAGGTTTACCTGCTCTCCGAGGTCCAGAAAGTGTATCGCAACCAGGGTGTGAACATCGCGGACAAGCACTTTGAGATCATGATCCGCAAAATGCTGTCCAAAGTGCAGATGACCCGCAGCGGCGACAGCCCACTGCTCCCAGGCGAACTGATCGACCGGCTGCAACTGCTTGACATCAACGAGCGCCTACTGGCTGAAGGCAGGGAACCCGCAGCGGGCGTCCCGGTGCTGCTCGGCATCACCAAGGCTGCCCTCAGTACCGAGAGCTTCCTCTCCGCTTCCAGCTTCCAGCACACCATCAAAGTGCTGGCGGGTGCGGCGATTGAAGGCAAGGTTGACAATCTCTATGGTCTCAAGGAGAACGTCATCATCGGTAAACTCATCCCGGCAGGGACTGGCTTCCACACCTATCAGGACCGTGAGCTGGTCGCCCCCAACATCTCGCTGGAAGCGCAGGGTGCGCTTGACAACGAGGATGATGAGTATGACGAGGACGACCTCGATAACATCGAGAACAGCCTCAACATGAACGTTTAGTCTTACATTCAGGGACGGCATTCAAACCGTCCCTGTTTTGCCAGAAAACAAACGGCTCAACCGGTAATTTCCAGTTGAGCCGTTTTTGATTCGCTAGATGAATAGAATAACTTATTTCAAGACCGCCAGCGCTTCGATCTCGACCAGAAAGTCAGCATTCGCCAGTCGCGGAACGCCGACCCAGGTGGCGGTTGGCGGCGCGGACGGAAAGAACGCCTGCAAGCCTTCTCGGATGGCGGACTGGTCATCCATCGCTGACGCCACGATATAAATCCGCAGCGACAGCACATCTCCCAGCGTGCCGCCGACAGCCTCCATCGCAATTGTCAAATTATTGAAGGCCTTCATCGTCTGTTGGCGCAGATCACCCACTATCTGCTCGTGTTCATCCCAACCGACCTGACCAGAAACCGTCACGATGCGGCTGCCCTCCGCAACGGAAATCTGCGAGAAACCGTACTGGATGCTGTTGAACAATTTATCGGGATTAACCACGTGTCTCGACATATGCAGTATCCATTTAGTTATATCTGTCCAGCATGATATCGGGATGCACAGCGTCGTAGAGCATCCAGTAAGCCGGGCGCTCACGCGGCTGCAGCGGCACAATCAAACCGTAGGCTGCCCGCTCATCCCGATTCTCAATCAAACTTGGGAGCAGCGCGAAGTTCAGGTTCCACAGGAACATCGGGCCAATGTAATCGGTTTCCTGCCCAATCTGGAACGCACGCAGGATGTATTCCCCTTGCGACCAGCGATCATTATAAGTCATCCATGCCTCTGGTGCTTCGCCAGGGAGGCCATCCCAGGTCGCCCAGCCAAATTCAGTCGGCCACAGTTGGGCATTTTCGTGTCCATTCGCCACCATGATCTCGCGGTACTCATCCAGTGTATCCAGGAAAAAGAAATGCGGATCATCATCCCAACCACGCTCACTACCCATATCACAACAGTGCGCATCGGGTGGATTGCCCCATCCGTATGGATGTACACCAATTGCGACATCAGGGTAATTCCCCAGCCCCGCCGCGTACATCTGCTGCAAATAGTTCCGGTCATCGACAGAACTATCGCTGTTACTGGTCGGCGCGGGACCACCCGTTACGATCACAATATCGGGCGAGTAAGCACGGATTGCATCGTAAGCAGGCCCAAAGAGCTGCATATAGCCTGCGCCGCTGAATGGCAGCGTCCCGCGCCACTCTCGTGCCAGATTTGGCTCATTCCATATTTCAATGGCATCGACGATTTCACCGAATTCGCGCAGCATCAGCGAAATAAAATTCGCCAGCACCTGCGGATCGTCTGGCGGGCCGGCCTCAGTCGTGTTCGATCTTGCCCAGGCTGGAGCCTTCGCCACACTGATCAAAAGCTTCAGTCCGCGTTGGTCCAGGCTTTCCAGGTATAATTCCTGCCGCCGGAAATCCTCTGTAATTTCGTCAGCGTTATTGGGCTGGAGCAAACTCCAATCAATCTGGATTTTCACCCACCCGATTTCCAGGCGCTCAATGTCGCCGACAACTCCATCCCAACCCGTTTCATCTAACAGCGAATGCACCTGAAGCCCTATCGAACTTGGATCAAGATTCGGCAGCCCGCTCGGATCGACAGGCGATGTGGGCGCGATAGTGGGTTCTCCTGCTTCGGTGGTGGGAGTCGGCGTCTGTGTTTGGCGGCGCGCTCTGCGCGTTGGGTTCGGCGTGTTGGTTGGTGGCGGTGTATAATCCGGCCCCACCACTGCACCCACCACGCGCGCGGTGCCTTCCGGCGTGGTCACCGTCTCTGTGGGAACAGGCCTCTGGGTGGCGACTTGCGTCGGCGCTTCAGTTGGGGATTCCGTAGTGGGCGGCACAATCGTTGGAACCGTGGTGTTCGTCGCGAGAGCGACCGCTTCGGTTGCTTCCGTCAGATTGGCCTGCTCAGGGACCGTAGCCTGCGGCGTGGGCGTGACATAAATGAGTATTGGTGTTTGAGGTCGGCAGGCCGCTGCCGACAGTACGACCAGAAAAAATAAAATCAATATTTGTCCGGTGCGCGTTTTCGCTGTAATCATGCCTGCATACTACCACACTCGCTCAGGGCTGACTATGAGCAAATCATAGTTGAGAAACACCCTGTTGATATGCTATAATAGAGAACAAATGTTCATATTTGACAATCTGATGCCGCATTCCTAGAATGTGGAACATAATTGGACCATTTTGAGGAAAACCGTATGAGCAATGGTTTTGTACGCCAGGTCAACATTGGCGAGGAGATGCGCAGCGCCTATCTCGATTACGCGATGAGCGTGATCGTCTCCCGCGCGCTGCCAGATGCGCGGGACGGCCTCAAGCCAGTACACCGCCGCATCCTCTATGCCATGCACGACATGGGCATCCGCGCCGATACGCCTTTCAAGAAAAGCGCCCGTATTGTGGGTGAAGTCTTGGGGAAGTATCACCCGCACGGTGACGCAGCCGTGTATGAAACCATGGTGCGCATGGCGCAGGAATTTGCCATGCGCTATATGCTCGTCAACGGTCAGGGCAACTTCGGCAGCGTCGATGGGGACAGCGCGGCGGCTATGCGATACACCGAGGCCCGCATGGCGGACATCGGCGAAGAACTGCTGGTTGATATTGATAAGAACACAGTAGATTTTTCCGAAAATTTCGATGGCAGCCTGACTGAGCCGGATGTGCTGCCGAGCAGCATTCCTAACCTGCTTGTGAATGGGTCCTCCGGCATCGCTGTCGGCATGTCCACCAACATCCCACCTCATAACCTGGGCGAAGTCTGCGATGCACTGATCTTCATGCTCAATAAGTGGGATAAGCTCGAAGATATTGATGTCCACGACCTGATGCAGTTCGTCAAGGGGCCGGACTTCCCCACAGGTGGCCTCGTCTTTCGCCATCGGGACGGCCTGCAATCGGACGAAGATACGCTGGTGAATGCTTATGCCACCGGGCGCGGCAAAATCACCATTCGCGCTAAAGTTCACATCGAAAATATGGGGCGTGGCAAGTCACGCATCATCGTCAGCGAAATCCCCTTCCAGACCAATAAATCGACCCTGGCCGAACGCATCGCCTCACTGGTGCGCGATGGCAAGCTCGAAGGTCTGGCCGACCTGCGCGACGAATCCGACCGTCAGGGCATCCGCATGGTGATTGAGCTTCAACGTGGAGCCGATCCCGACAAGGTGCTGGCCGAACTCTTCCGCCTCACGCCCTTGGAGGATACATTCAGCATTATCATGCTGGCGTTGGTGAACAATGAGCCGCGCGTGCTGACCCTCAAGCAGTGCCTGCGGGTTTATCTCGATCACCGGCTTGAAGTCATCCGCCGCCGCAGCGAATATGAACTGCAACGCGCTCGCGACCGCGCTCATATCCTTGAAGGGCTGCTAAAAGCGCTCGATAATCTCGATGAAACGATTGCGATCATTCGCCGTTCGCGCACGGTGGAAACTGCCCGCAGCAACCTGCAAAAAGCCTTGAGCATCACTGAAATTCAGGCGCAGGCCATCCTTGATATGCAGCTGCGACGCCTGGCCGCCCTGGAGCGCAAAAAGATCGAAGACGAGCACAAGGAAAAAATCCGGCTCATCAAATACCTGGAAGATCTGCTCGGCAGCCCCAAGAAAATGCGCGGCGTGATTGCCGAAGAACTGGAAACGATCAAGCAGGCATATAACGATCCCCGGCGCACCGTGATTGTAGATGGCATCAGCACGGCGACGACCGGCGGCACCATCCATATCCCTGAAGAAACCAGTTGGGTGACTCTGACGGTTGAGGGAAAACTGGGCCGTACCTATCAGGACGAGCCGCCCAAGATCACGACTGATGTCAAAAACCCACCGCGCTTTATGCTGCGCGCCAGCACCACCCATACCCTCTACCTGTTTACCACTACAGGTCAGTGCGCTACGATCCCAGTCCAGCAGCTTTCTCAAGTAAATAACCCGGATGAAGGTGCGCCATTTAACAACCTCTGCGCCCTCACGGCCAATGATACGATCGCCGCAGTGCTCAGTCTGCCGGGCGATCTGGAAAGCGGCTATCTCTTCCTCGCCACAGAGGATGCACAGGTCAAGCGGATACGCATCGAAGATTTGCCTGGGATGTCCTCCAACGCCTTCACGGTGATGAACGTGGGTGACAGCCGCTTGATCTCGGTCATGCTCACCGATGGGGCACAGGAAGTGATCCTGGTGTCGGGACAGGGGCAGGCGATCCGCTTTAGCGAAGAGGATGTTCGCCCCACTGGCCTCCCGGCAGGCGGTATGCGCGGTATCAAACTCGGCAATCCTGAAGACCGTGTCGTCAGCGCGGTGATAGCAGTTGATAACCAGTATTTATGGTCAATTACCGACAATGGGATGGCTAAAATCTCGGCAATCAGCGAATATCCTGTCCAGGGGCGCGCAGGCAGCGGTGTGATCAACATACGCCTGCCCAAAGACAGCCGTGAGGTTGTTGCCGCCACCATAGGTCGCCAGGACGATAACATCGTCGTCCTCACCACCAAGAACAAGCCTAAGTACATGCGAATCGCGCTGGCACCCAAGATTCAGCGAGGGCGTGATGGCGGTGATTACGTGATTTCGATGCGTGGGGTCAAAGAAGAAGTCGCAGCAGTGGTCAATTATCAGGATTTGCCGACAGTCCCTGAGCCAACCGAGTAAATACATCATCGTAAACCGGGGCCATCCGGCTCCAATCGTAACGCGCGATATGCTGCCGCAGCACACTTTGATCAACTGTGAGGCGACCTTGCAAATGATCGAGCAGCAGCGGCAGCAGGGTTTCCCCCTTGTACAGACAGGCATCATGATATTCGGATGGGACTAATGCCGGGTAATTTAAGCGTCGTGGCAGCAGCGGCACGCAACCACAATATACTGCCTCACTGACCGCAATCCCGAAGAAATCCTGATAGGCCGTGCTCACCACGTAATCGGCTTCCCACAGCAGCCGCGCATAATCCTCAAATCGCTCGATATAACCATAGGCGACTACCCGGCTGCCCAGCTTTTCACGGGCAACCTCAAACTCAGTAGGATTCCGGCGGAAATTCTCGCCTACCAGCGCGACACGGAATGGGACCTCGCGATCTAAAAGGCTATACAATGCCCGGAAAAATCCAGCAGGATACTTGTCTGCCTCCCAGCGATGATTCCACAGGATCAGCGGCGGTGCGTCAGTATCTTTTGTGTTTGTGTAGGCATCGTAGCGTCGCAAATCCAGCCCCAGCGACAACACCGACGACTTCGCAGCAATCTCCGCTACGGTCTGGAACTCGTTATAGTCGCCAAAATGCTTGAGCATGGGGGGCAGCGTATCCAGAAATACATTGCGGTGATAGGCGCTGTTAAACAATACCCAGTCCGCCGCCAGGGCGCTGACATAGTTGATAAATCCATAACGCCAGCCATGCCCCTGTCGCGAATTTTGCGGATAGGTCAACTGGTTTTCGTGAAAATAGAGGATAACCTTTGCGGAGCTTATCACGTCCTGGCTTAATGCACGTAGTGTAGCCAGGTTGATCATGTCTGTGGCAACGATGATCTCCGGTGGGCTGCTGCTAGACTTCTCGCGCAGCAGCCGTGCCATTGTCACTGCACCGCCCTGCATCCGCCACTTCCAGGATTGAGCGGGCAGTGTCAGCAATTCAACCTGGTGGTGAGAATAACGCGCGTAGCCATCAGCCCAGGCTGCGTGGCTGCCACCATAATATGGCTCCACCAGGAGCACATTTAGCCCGTCCATACTACTAGACGCGAAGGGCTATTGTCTCCGCCAACTCCTGAACATATTTTTCAGGTTCGACATGCAGCATTTCATCCAGCTCTTTACGCAGCACCTCATAAACTTCCAGGGAGTCCTGCGGTGAATCCAGTTCGTTATACAATCTCATTACATCAAAGATAATGTCTTCGCGAAGGCGATTTGTCTTATAGGCACGCAGATACAAACCCAGCGCGTCCTGGGTCAATCCACTGCGTTCCAGTTCTTTTGCCAGCGATACCAGCACATCTCCGTGTGCCTGTCGCAGCTCGTTCCGGCGCTCGTTCGCCCAGTCCATCTCCATCCCCGCCAGAAAATCCCCCCGGTACAGCCAGTCGGCAGCGCCCATCAGTTTCTGAGCATCTTCACCACTTCGCACGGCGCTCTGCTGCACGCGCTCGGTGAAATGGGAGACATCGTAGCTCAGATCAATATCCTGAGAGATATGATAAAAGCCCGACCAGTAGCTTGTCAGATCAATCCCAAGCACCTCGCTGATTTTGCGCTTGGTTACATGAAAGACATTGGTCGCTTCACGGACCGTTAAATTGGGCCAGAACGTGGCGAAGATTTCATTACGGGTAGTCATCCCCCGATCTACCAGGTAGAAGAACAGCGCTCGCGGTAACATCCCGTCCCAGGTTGTCACGGGGTTTCCATCCAAGCACACATGACCCGTACCCAATGCCTGCACTTCTAGCAGCGCCTGGGTGCGAGGCATCATGTAATCATGCAGCATCAATTCTTCGTCGCAAGGGATACATTCTGTCAGGGAGCGTAGGCTTTCCATTTCCATCACACCACGCAATGGATTCCGGCTGATCGCCAGTACGCGTCCATCCGTCAACCCATCGCAAACTTTAACCAGTGCTGCTGCCAACTCCTGCTGCTCGCATAGATCACATTCATCTAGAACGATTAATGTTGCAGTCGCCAGCTCACAATCTTGTGTTTCCAATGCCCGCTCAAGCTGCTGCTCAATTTCGGCCTGTTTCAGATTGCTGCCTTCAAAGCGCACGTATGCACACCGATCATCCGTCAAGAATTCGCTGATCACCAGTCCTCGCTGAACCAGCCACGGATGTAAAATAACCAGTCGTGTCTCTGGGCGAAGTTCGAGGAATTGCCGAACCGTCATCTCATGGACCACATCAACCATTAGTGTTGGGACCCCCCTCTTACCGCCCCCATACGCGGCCTTTCAAGTGATTTGGTAGGAGGCTATTAAACTGACTCTGCCAAAGATTTTATTTTCGTTTGAGTATTATAATTTAACAGTAATGCTCACGCAAATGAAACCCGGGGCAAAGAGAGATTACATGATATTTTAATAACAATGACAGTAGTATAATCATGACATATTTCGCCGCCTAGACTCGACTACGTCATCAATTCCATCAATCCGGCTTAAAATCCGTGTTAGCTGGTCGACACCAGCAATCTCTAAGGTCATTTGCAGGGTAGCGATGTTCTGATTGGTCGCAACATTCAGTGAAGTCATGTTCACTTTCTCTTCGGCGATGACCGTGCTGATGTCGCGCATCAACCCTTCACGATCAAAAGCAATGATCTCAATCGGGATGGCGTAACGCTGTTCATCCGCCACCGACTCCCATGTTACATCAATCAAACGTTCGTCTTCCATACCGATGACATTCTTGCAGTCCCGGCGATGCACAGTCACACCACGCCCACGCGTAATGTAACCGATGATCTCATCCCCTTGCATCGGGTGGCAGCAGCGCGCCAGGTTGGTAAGCATTCCACCCATGCCCGTAATGTGAATGCCATTATCATCCGTGATATTCAGGCTGGATGAGGCTGGGCGTGGCTTGATTTCCTGATCTTTGGCCTGTTCTTTCAACTGACCGGCTCTGCGCTCAAAATCCAGCACATGTTTGGCAATCTGCGAGCTGTTAATATCGCCCGAACCCACCACTGCCAGAAAATCATCCAGCCGATCATAATTAAACAGAGATGCCACTGAGTCAAACGTCATGGTGTCAATCACGCCCATACGTTTGAGTTCACGCTCCAGCAGTTCACGTCCGCTGGCGATATGTTTTTCGCGATTCTGCCTGCGGAACCAGTAGCGAATCTTGGCGCGCGCGCGAGTCGTTTTGACATAGCCCAGATTCGGGTTCAACCAGTCAAGGCTCGGTCCACCACGCTTCGACGTAATAATTTCAACCTGATCACCGGTTTTGAGATTATAGTTCAGCCCTACCAGCCGACCATGCACCCGCGCGCCCCGACAGCGGTGTCCGATCTCAGTGTGGATATGATAGGCAAAGTCGATCGGTGTGGAGCCAACCGGCAGGTCATAAATATCACCTTTGGGTGTAAAGGCGTACACCCGGTCCTGAAAAACTTCGCTTTTCATGGTGTTGACGAAGGTTTCAGCATCATCCGTCACATCATGCCGAAACTCCATCAACCGCCGCAGGTAATTTAACCGCCGCTCGAAATCCGCGTCATGAAGCTTCTGCTTGCCTTCCTTGTAACGCCAGTGGGCTGCAATACCATACTCCGCGCTTTCGTGCATTTCCCAGGTACGGATCTGGACTTCGAGTGTTTTACCTTTTGAGTCCAACACCGAGGTATGCAAGCTTTGATAGAAATTGTCCTTTGGCGCAGCGATATAGTCGTCAAACTCGCCAGGGATAGGCCGCCACAGGTTATGGACAAGTCCCAGCACCAGATAACATTGTGGAATTGTATCCACGATCACGCGGACTGCGCGCACATCATAAATCTGGTCGAATGGCAGTTTCTTACGCGCCATTTTGCTGTAAATGCTGTAAATATGCTTTGGGCGACCGGTAATCACCACATCTTTTATCGCGTGCTTCGCCAGTTCTTCGCGCAGCACTTTGGTGATTGTCTGGACATAGGTTTCGCGATCCCCCCGCTGCTCGTCAATATTGCGGGCGATCTGGCGATAGGCATCAGGCTGCAAATAACGAAAGCTCAGATCTTCCAATTCCCACTTAATCTGCCAGATACCGAGGCGGTTTGCCAGCGGGGCAAAGATGTCCATTGTCTCCTGCGCAATCGCCACCTGCTTATCAGGACTCATGAATCCTAGCGTGCGCATGTTGTGAAGCCGGTCCGCCAGCTTTACCAGCACCACGCGCACATCATCGCCCATTGCCAGGAACATCTTGCGGATATATTCCAGCTCGCGGTGATTATCCCGACTGCGTTTGCCATTGTCCGTGTAGTGTGCCTTGGATGGCAAATTCTTCAACTTGGTCACACCATCGACCATCATTGCCACGCCTGGCCCAAACTCGGCGCGGATTTCTTCCAGAGTGACATTGGTGTCTTCCAGAAGATCGTGCATCAATGCCGCAGCGACCGCCTCAGCATCCAGCTTCATATCCACCAGGATTTGCGCCACGGCCACACAGTGTGTGAAATAAGGCTCGCCAGACCGCCGGAACTGACCTGCATGGGCCGTTTCAGCTTTTCGGTATGCGCGTTCAATGAGGGACTGGTCACTGGGGGTAATATCGGGGAAGCTATTGAGCAGGGTTCGCAGATTCATGCACTGGTACCAGCAAATGGGTTTCGTTTAATTCTATATTATGCGATGAAAGTGTAAACACTTTAAAAATCTCATCATAGAGTTATGTTATAATCCGTACGATCGATTTAAGCAACAGAATTGGGTAAAGCTGGTGACTGAACTTCTGAGTGTAGATGTGGCTGTCGCACGCATCCTTGACCAAATCCCCCCACTGCCAGCCGAAGAAATCGCGATCACAAACGCGCTGGGCCGCGTGCTGGCACACACTATTAAGGCCGAGATCAACCTGCCTCCGTTTGCCAATTCCAGCATGGATGGTTATGCCCTGTACGCGGAGGACCTGCAACAGGCCAGTGCCGATCACCCGGCAAGTCTGCGGGTAGTAATGGATATTCCCGCAGGCAGTACCCCCTCACGCATGGTTGAGCGCGGTGAAGCTGCGCGCATTATGACCGGCGCACCACTGCCGCCAGGCGCGAATGCCATTATCCCGGTCGAGGATACCGACAGCGAGTGGAAAGCGGGTGATGAAGTCCCGTTACCAGAATCTGTCCAGGTGTTTCGCAGTATCAAGTCGGGTGATTACGTTCGCCCAGAAGGTGAAGATATTGCTGTCGGCCAGACGGTTTTGGAAGCAGGGACTCAGCTCCGCCCCCAGGATATTGGCATGTTAGTGGCATTGGGTTACGCAAGCATCTCCGCAATCCGTCAGCCACGCGTGGCGATCATCAGCACGGGGGACGAATTAGTTGATGCAGGTGAACCGCTGACTCCCGGCAAAATCCGCGATGTCAACAGCCACACCGTTGCCGGGCTGGTCGCACTTTATGGCGGAATCCCGCTGCGACTGCCTATTGCGCGCGACTCGCTGGCAGAGGTCCGTCAGGTTTTCCGTGATGCACTGGTTCAGCAACCCGATATTATCATCAGTTCT
>JAIOHN010000747.1 GCA_019912985.1 Anaerolineae bacterium
ACTCGGAGTGGTTCTTTTCTTGGTCGCATTTTTGATAAATGTTGCTTTGCGCCAGGAATCTGAAGCGCGGGCTGAGAAAGAGCCATTATGACGTTTATCGAAATTGACGACGGAAACGACACCTCGTCATTTCGACAGCGCTGGAATCACTACCTGGTCTTGGCGTTTGGTGTCATCGGGCTGATGATCGGCCTCAATTTGCGGGACAGCGCCCTCAATGCGACCACCCTCTACACCAATGTTCAGGCAGGAATCAGCGCGAGTTATCCGGAAAATTGGTTGCTTGATGAGGATGGCGATTATATCTTTCGCGTGCGGGATGCCTCCAACGTGGGATTCAAAACCACGATCCAGGTCGCGGCCCGTCCGGTAAGCGCCAGCGCATCAACTCGCAGCATTCTTGATTCACTCACCCTGAACCGTGCGCAAACCCTGGCAGCATACACGGTGCTCTCCGAAAGACCCTACACGCTACCGGATGAAGTACAGGCAGTGGCTATGGCCTATACATTTGTTTCTTCGGACCCAAATCCATTCCTCCAGGGCGTTCCGGTCGTTGTCGAAGGATTAGATATTTTAACCATTCAGCGTGGACAAGCGATTATTGTTACTTTCCTGTCCGACTCCGACACTTATGCGGAAAACCTTCCTACTTTCAACCGATTTATCAATAATCTGGAATTCTAGTATGTCACGACTGACTCTCGCCCCCTTACTAGCGATCTTGATCACGGCTTTGGGTACGCAGATCACCCTGGCACAGCAAACATTTGACCTGGAACGCATCGAGCGAGCAACCGTATTTGTCATGCAGGCGGTCGATGTGCAGGATAATCTACAGATCACCTGTATCGGTTCGGGTACGATTGTGAGTCGGAGCGGGTTAATCCTGACAAATGCCCACAATACGCTGCCGAGCGACGATTGCATCGGTGAAACGCTTGTAATCGCGTTTAATGTGCGCAGCGATGAAGCACCCATTCCAAAATATCGCGCGGAAATCGCCCAGGCCGATGCAGGTCTGGACCTCGCGCTACTCCGTATCACGCGACAGCTTGATGGTCGCTTGATTGATCCCGGAGATTTAGCTCTGCCGTTTGTTGAGCTGGCGGACTCTGCCTTTGTAGACCTTGACCAGACGATTACCGTGGTGGGCTATCCTGGGATCGGCAACGACCCTGTCGATGTGGCACGTGGAACAGTGAGTGGCTTCGTGGCTGAGCCGCGTAGCGGTGAGAAGTCGTGGATCAAGACGCTGGCCGAAATTCCCGGCACGATGACAGGTGGCGGCGCTTATGATCAGCGAGGACAACTCATTGGTATCCCAACCACAGCGCCGCTTTCCAGAATTTCGAGCGGCACCACCTGCTCACCCATACAAGACACAAATGGTGATGGTCTGGTAAACACCAGTGACATCTGTATACCCGTTGGGGGCTTTATTAATGCCCTTCGTCCTTCAAATTTTGCCCGCCCGCTTCTGCGCGCTGCCTCACTGGAGCTATCGGTTGATACACCAACAGATACAGGTGTGCGCTTTTCGGGTGCGGGTACACCCACTTTCAGTCGCTTGTTCTTCTCACCGTCAGTCAACGAGGCTGGGATGCCAACCAGTGTCATTGACAATCTCCCCGCCGGAAGTAACAGTCTGTATCTCTTTTTTGACTATCGCAACATGACACCCGAGACAGTCTACGAGCTGCGTGTGACCACCGATGGCATCCCCAATCCGACGTTTAGCCTTGCGCCCGTCCGCTGGAGTGGCGGTGAAGATGGTATGTGGTACATCGGCAGCAGCAATCAGCCCTGGCCCAATGGCATCTACGATTTTACGCTTTTTGCGAATGGTATCGCAGCCGGAAATGCTCGCATCGTCATCGGCGGCGCAGCGGAACCGGAACCATTGTTCAGCGACATTGTGTTCGGTCTGCGTGACAATCGCGGCACGCCGCTGGGGAACGGATTTGTTTTGCCCACTGGTAACATCGCCAATGCGCGCTTTATTTATCGCAACATGACAGATGGTGCCGCCTGGACCGTGATCTGGTACTTTAACGGCACGGAACTGACGCGCACACAGGATATATGGAGTGACGGCCCTGGTGGCGCGAAAACCATCGGTTTAGAAGGCAGCGGCGGCTTGTTCCCTGGCAATTACCGACTGGAGCTGTATCTGGAAAATGTGCTGACCGCCACCTCTGATTTTATCATTGCCGGAGCACAGCAAGGCGCTTTTCCACAAGTATTTCAGGATGCGCATTTTGTAACCGCGAATACCATTGAGGAAGCGATCACCGCCGTACCAATCAGCAGTTTCCCTAACACTATATCCACACTTTATGGGCTTTTCGACTGGCAGCAGATCGCGCCGGGTACATTATGGACTCTGCGGATTTCGGTAGATGATGTGGTCTTTTTTGATCAAACCGCTCCCTGGAGCAGCCCAGAAACAGGTTTAAATTTCCTGGTGCGTGTCAATGGTGAACAGACGATCCCAGATGGCTCCTACTCGATGGAGCTACTGGTTAATAACGTCCCGCTGGCCCTGGCGACCGCTCAGGTTGGTATCGGCCAATTGCCGATTGACCGTTTTGCTCAGGCCAGCGGTATTCAGTTGCGTGGTTTAATCGTTGATGCGGAAACGGGTCAAGGTATCCCTGGAATTTCGTTCATTTTGCTGAGTGAAGAATATTCAGTCGTCGATTTCGAGTGGCGACAGGACCAGATTTTTGCCAGCGCAACCACGGACAGTGAAGGCCGATTCCAAATGGACCGGCCACTGGATTATGATACGCCTTATAGCGTCATTGTCTCCGCATATGGATATTTGCCGATGACTGCGGATGGTTTTGAATTAACCATCGATTCCCCTAATCCCTACGACGTATATATCCCCCTGACTCGAGGTTAGCCGTGGCTCAGAAGCAGCGCATAGATATACTGGTTCATGAACGTGGCCTCGCTCCCAGTCGCGAGAAAGCACGAGCGATGATTATGGCTGGTGAAGTGCTGGTAGATGATCGGGTAATCGACAAACCCGGCACACGGATCACCGCCGATGCAAAAATCAACGTTAAAGCAAAACCGCGTTTTGTCAGCCGTGGCGGAGACAAGCTGGCTGGCGCACTGGATGATTTCCAATTTGATGCCAGTGGACGGATCGCCGCCGATGTGGGCGCGAGTACTGGCGGATTCACCGACTGCTTGCTCCAGAATGGCGTCGCGCGTGTCTATTCAATCGACGTAGGCTATGGGCAGTTGGACTATTCCTTACGCCAGGATGAGCGTGTGATTGTGATGGAGCGGACAAACGCTCGCCACATAGAAAAGCTGGATGAACCAACCAATCTGGTGGTAATTGATGCATCTTTTATTTCACTGCGCCTGTTGCTGCCAGCCGTGAAACAGTGGCTTGCGCCCCAGGCTGATATTCTTGCATTGATCAAGCCACAGTTTGAGGCTGGTAAGGGTGATGTAGGTAAAGGCGGCGTGGTCCGTGATCATGAGATACATCGCCGCGTCATTAATGAGATTCTGGAATTTACCGAAGAGCAGGCATTTGTGCTCAAAGGCTTAACACTTTCGCCGCTCAAGGGTCCCGCCGGGAACATTGAGTTTTTCGTGTGGCTTGGCTGGGGCGATACGAAAGCTGAACCTATTGATGTAGAGAAAACGATTGCGACGCTGATCGAGCGCTCACTATACAATTAAGTCCCCACCCGTTTATAATACAAACAAGCCAATACCGGATAGAAAGCCTTCATGAAACGCGAAAACATTCGTAATTTCTCGATTATTGCCCATGTTGATCATGGTAAAAGCACGTTAGCAGATCGTTTGCTTCAGCTGACACATACAGTAAGCGACCGTGATATGCAGGAACAGCTACTGGATGATATGGATCTGGAGCGTGAGCGCGGGGTCACGATTAAGGCCTCCGCCGTTCGTATGCTCTACACTGCCCAGAATGGTGAAGATTATGTTATTAATCTAATCGACACACCTGGGCATGTAGACTTTACCTACGAAGTCAGCCGCGCCTTGCAGGCCTGTGAGGGTGCAGTGCTGGTCGTCGATGCCAGCCAGGGTATCGAGGCGCAGACCCTTTCCAACGTTTATCTTGCCCTAGAGCAGGATCTGGAAATTTTGCCGGTCATCAACAAGATTGACCTTCCAGCAGCCCGCCCCGATGACATCGCTAAAGAGGTTGAGGACTTACTGGGGGTCGATGAGGGCGAAATGCTCCGCATCTCCGCGAAGAATGGCATTGGTGTCCAGGAAGTGCTGGAACTGGTGGTAGATAAGGTACCTCCTCCATCAGGAGATCCTTCCGCACCGTTGCGGGCGTTGGTATTTGACTCACATTATGATGCGTACAAAGGTGTTGTCGCCTACATCCGTGTGATAGATGGTAAAGTCAGCAAAAATGATGCTCTTCGTTTGATCGCGACCAACACAAAGTTTGATCCCGTCGAGTTAGGCGTGTTCAATCCGAGAATGCAACCGATTGACGAACTCGGAACCGGTGAAGTGGGCTATATCGCGACCGGCTTAAAAACTGTCCAGGAGTGTCGCGTAGGTGATACGGTTACACTTGCTACGGGCGGCGCTGACGCACCGCTGCCGGGTTATAAGCAGGTCAAACCGATGGTCTACGCTGGCATTTACCCGACCAACAACGATGATTACCCGGAGCTGCGTGACGCACTGGAAAAGTTACAGCTAAATGATGCCTCACTGGTCTACGAACCGGAGACATCTCAAGCACTGAATTTTGGTTTCCGGGTTGGGTTTCTTGGCCTGTTCCACATGGAGATCGTGCAGGAACGGTTGGAACGCGAGTATGATCTTGATATTCTCGCGACGGCTCCCAGTGTGGAATATCAAGTTGTCAAACGCAATGGTGAGGTCGTTACGATAGAGAGCCCTGCCCTGCTACCTGATGAGAGTGTCATCGAGGAAATCCGCGAGCCGTGGATGCGCATCCAAATTTACACGCCCCAGGAGTACATCGGCGCGATCATGGACCTCGTCATCAAGAAACACGGTGAATATGAGACCACCGAGTATCTCGATGCCACGCGCGTGGTCCTGCATTACCGCATTCCACTATCCGAGATTATCGTTGACTTTTATGATCGCCTGAAAAGTGTAACGCGCGGTTATGCCAGCCTTGATTACCAGTTTGATGATTACCGCCCGGGGGATCTGGTCAAGCTTGATGTGTTGGTAAACAATGAGCCAGTGGACGCATTGGCGTTGATTGTTCACCGTGATGATGCCTATCATAAAGGGCAGCGCTTAGTTAGCAAACTCAAAGAATTGATTCCAAGGCAGATGTTTGTGGTACCTATTCAGGCTGCCACAGGCAAGCGTATCATCTCGCGCGCCAATGTCAGCGCCCTGCGCAAAGATGTGCTGGCAAAATGCTATGGTGGTGATATTACCCGTAAGAAGAAGCTGCTTGAAAAGCAGAAAAAGGGTAAGAAACGCATGAAGATGATCGGCTCGGTTGAAGTGCCGCAGGAAGCGTTTATGGCGCTTCTCAGCCTTGATGATGACTGAGCCAGCGCTCAATGACCTGTAAATGCGGCGCTCGTAAATGCTGGTTTTGCCTCAGGTAAGTCAGCATTTCGCTTATTGTGACCAAACTGCGGCACTCGATTGATGTTTGCTTATACTCGAAATCCACGATCGCCAGAATATGGTGGATGTTCAGCCCCACCCCTCTGGCACTGGCAACCAAACGATTCACCTGGTCGTCGTTAGCCAATATATTTATGACAAGGGCGGCAGGATGCCCGATGTCATAAGCTCCCACCAGATCATAAACAGCCGCCTCATTGTTTCCCTGGCTGTATACCAGCGGAATGCCGCTCTGTAGGGACAGCCCTATCCCTATCGGCATTGTCTCAACTGAGCATAGTAACCGATTTACATCGCCGACTAACGGTTGCATACGGTCAATAAGCATCTGAAGTATGTCCGGGTAGGATGGGAGAAGATGAAAGTTAAATCTCATCGGACTCTGGTCAGGCCCGAAACTTCCGAATTGGAGTATGCCAGTTTCGATAAACGCTTCAATCAGCTCACTCACGATGCATCGCATTCAGCGCATCAACAAGTTTTTCCTGAAAATCGATGCCACCGCTGGCGTAAAGCACTTTTTCGTCGGCCAGGCGAATATTCACAATGGATTCGACATCCAGTGGGTAAGTGAACAGTCGTACATCATGCCAGAACACGCCGTGAACACGAGCCGTTCGGGGGAGACCATCGTGAACCACAAAGGCGCTGTGCACAGGATCTTTGGTATACGAGTCGAGGTAAATGTCGTTGACCAAGGTCACAGCATCGCAGGTAAAGGCACTCTCGAAAGCCGCACCTGCATACTGCGGTCCCCAAAACGGTCCATGCAGAATGGTGATGAGCTCTCGATCAACAAATGGCAGTGTGCGCTCTAAAGCAATCGCGCCAGCGGCTCCCAATGCCAGGTAGGATGCCAGATCAAAAACATAACCGCAGACCAGATTCTGGGTGGCTTCAATTACAGCTCGGCCAAATGGCAAAAAGGGATCATCGTAACGCTGCATCGGAAGCGGCAAATGTCTCACCTGGGGTGAAAGCAGCAGCACAATGTTGCGCTGTGTTTTGCGTCGTGCTGCCATTAGCTTCCCGATGAAATCAACCATTTCACTTGCTCTGCATCATCTGCCAGGCACGTGCCATCGCCCAGGTACTGGTCCATAACTTCGCTTCGGCGGCTTGCGCACCAAACCCGTACACTCGTGAAGAGAACTGCCCATCTTTGCAGACAGCTACTGCTGTGCCGACATCTATATCGGCCTCGTCTTTAGCACGGTCGGGGTCACTGACGATCGCAATCCCTATTGTCGCACCGCTCTCCTGGCTGATTCGTGCGGCGGCCTGTTGTGCAAGTTCTCGGAGATCTGCTTGTGCTGTGATGCCGAGGGCATCCGTGAGTAATGACAGGTTGTCATAAGTGTTTGTCTGGGCGACCACGTCAGTAAAATGGGGTGTTTTGCGAAGCCTTTCACTGACTGCACCCTGAATGCCAGTCTCGCTTACCGCCAGTTTACCACCAGTGGCGTACAAAAGATCTGTGAGTGCTTCTTCGATTTGTTCGGCGTCAGTCCCGAAAATGTATTCCCCGGCGCGATTACGAATCTGTTCTTCGGTCACCGCAATCATCTGCTCAGCTGCTTCCAGGTTGGCGGCTTTTGCCGTGATGCGGATGTCAACAACACCACTATGTGCGGCTAACCCAACAGTAGGATTGCCGCCCTGCAGCAACTCTTCACCAATCAGATCGTCTAGCGAGCTTTCGCCAATTCCAGCAGTGCGAAGAATACGCGCTTTGATCACACCCAGTTGATAGCGTTCCTGAAGATAGGGAATGACGCGCTCTGCCAGCAGAAATTTCATCTCACGAGGGACACCAGGCAGACTAATCACCAGATGCCCCTCATGCTCAACCACAAAGCAAGGCGCTGTGCCAACAGGGTTCTCAATCAGTAGCGCCCCTTCTGGAAGAAAGGCTTGCCGTCTGTTATTGGTTGTCATGGTCACTTTAAAACCGACAAAGCGTTCCGCAATTTTGTCGAGCAAATCCTGGTGGAACACGAGGGGCCGGTCAGTCGCCGTGGCGACCGCCTGCCGGGTCATATCGTCAACTGTTGGACCTAACCCGCCAGTGGTAATTACGACCTGCGCACGCGCCATCGCTTCGCGAATGGCTGCCGTGATTCGACCTTCATTATCCCCGACGGAAGTCATAAAATAAACGTTGACGCCTATATCTCGTAGGCTACGTGCGATATGGACGGAATTGGTATCAGTAATCTCACCCAACAGGATTTCTGTGCCGATGCTGATGATCTCGGCGTTGATATCATGTGCCATAATGACCTGCTTCGATAGTCGGGAATTTATAGAGTAGGATTTTAGCACCTGTTGAGTAAAAGAGAAAATCAGAATTAAAGGAGCAATTTTTGTAAAATTTCAAAATCTTATTTATAATTCCTATAAATACGAAGTTTGGCATAAAGCAACTTCTTTGTGCAAGTGTACCAATTACTGGTCATATTACAAACTTTCGGACGCTGCCTAGAATTATTTACGGAGGACAACCAGTGGCAAGTGTTACCTACAAGAATGTTCACAAATCATTTGGGAACACCGTCGTAATCAAGGACATGAACCTTGAGATCGTCGATAAAGAGTTCCTGGTCTTTGTCGGTCCATCGGGCTGTGGCAAATCTACCAGTCTGCGTATGCTTGCAGGGTTGGAAGAAGTCACATCTGGTGAGATCTGGATCGGTGATCGCATGGTCAACAATGTAGCGCCAAAAGATCGCGACGTCGCAATGGTGTTTCAGAGCTACGCACTTTACCCCCACATGACAGTATACGATAACATGGCATTTGGTTTGCGCTTGCGCAAAACACCAAAGCAGGAAATTGATCGCCGTGTGAACGAAGCCGCTCGAAGCCTCGGTTTGATTGACGAAGCTAAAGGTATCAACCTGCTTGATCGCCGCCCGCGCCAGCTTTCAGGTGGTCAGCGGCAGCGTGTGGCAGTGGGCCGTGCCATTGTGCGCGAACCTGAAGTATTCTTGCTCGACGAGCCGCTCTCGAACTTGGACGCGAAGCTCCGTGTCCAGTCGCGTGCGGAGATTTCAAAACTGCATCAGCGTCTTGGGACCACCTTCATCTATGTGACCCACGACCAGGTTGAAGCTATGACGATGGGCACCCGCATTTGTGTACTGAACGAAGGTGATCTCCAGCAGGTCGATTCGCCCTCGAACTTATACAACAACCCCACGAACATTTTTGTGGCTGGTTTCATCGGAAGCCCTTCAATGAATTTCTTTGATGGCACACTGAGCAGTGATGGTGAAGAACTGGTTGTCGATGTGAATGCCTTTAGTATTAAAATCCCGCCGAAGCTTGCTGCACCCTATCGTGCACATGTGGGCAAGGATATTATCCTGGGTGTTCGGCCTGAAGATATTCATGACGCCAAATATCAGCCTGCTGGCATCACCCCGTATATGATTGACGCGGAGGTAGATGTGGTTGAGCAAATGGGTAATGAAATTGTGGTGTATCTCACTAGGGGAAATACCAGTTTCATCTCTCGTATGGACCCACGTACCGATGCGCATGTCGGTGGTGAGATGAACGCGGCGCTGGCCCTCGACAATATTCATCTTTTCGATGCTGAAACTAAGCTATCTCTGGCTTATGAGTACAAAAACGAAGAAATGAGTAAACAGGCAGTCGTTTAGCCATTTTATTCCTCTGATCACCAATAGAGAGTCATCTGCAGCTGCGGGTGGCTCTCATTTTATGTGTTGATTCTGTTCGTTAGAGTTTGATGATTTTTTATGTGTTACTGCTTATTGGATATAAGCAGCATTTGTTTTGCGTCTGATTGGCTGATTATAATGACATCAGTCATCTATCCCAACAAGAAGGATGAGCGTACTTTTGGAGCTTCAGGTTTACGATCAGGTCACGTTATTTGATGAGCTGCAATCGGAATGGAATCCGTTAGTAGAGCGCAGTACATCTAACCGAATCTTTAGCACCTGGGAATGGAAATCGGTCTGGTGGCAAGCTTATCAGCCCGGAGAACTGTGGGTGGTTACCTGTCGTAGTGATGATGGTCAGATGCTTGGTATTGCGCCCTGGTTCATTGCTAATAGCGAAGAACGAGGGCGTGTTGTTTCTACAATTGGGTGTAAAGAGGTCACAGATTATCTGGATTTGATCGTTGACCAGGCATATGTTGATCAGGTTTTACCAGAATTTGCCCGTTTTCTTCGTGATGCTGTTGATCGGTTCGATCACATTTTTCTTTGTAATATCCCTGAGGAATCGATCAGCTATCAAAAATTCCCATCCGTGCTGGAAGAATATGGGTTTATCTCCACACTGATCCCAGAGGACGTATGCCCTATCATCAAGCTCCCGACGACCTGGGATGATTACCTGAGTATGCTGGACAAGAAGAACCGCCATGAACTGCGGCGAAAAATGCGTCGGTCGCAGGGAGTAAACACTGACATAGACTGGTATATTGTCGGCGCAGGCCATGATGTTCAACAGGAGTTGGAACACTTTTTGGAAATGATGGCAGCCAGCGCTGCCGAGAAAGCCACGTTCCTAGAAGATAAGCAGAATGTGGCCTTTTTTAAGGCACTTGTGCCTGTATTGTATGAACAAGGCTGGCTTCAGTTAAATTTCCTGACTGTGGATGGCGTGCGGGCGGCAGCCTATCTGAATTTTGACTACAACGAACACATCTCGGTTTACAACTCTGGTCTGTTGCCCGATGAATTTGGTCACCTGAGTCCTGGGATTGTTTTATTGGTGAATAACATTCGTCATGCCATTGAGACGAAACACAAGGTGTTTGATTTTCTCCAGGGCGATGAAAATTATAAGTACCGCATGGGTGGACAGGATACGCATGTTTATAACCTGGAAGCGGTTCTTGAGGAACGTGCATGATACAGAGTATTGCAATCCTCAGCGTGCATGCCAGTCCCCTCGCCCCTATGGGTGGCAAAAAAACAGGGGGCATGAATGTCTACATCCGCAAACTGGCTGAGGAAATGGGACGCCGTGGCATCCAGGTGGACATCTATACACGTCGTACCAGCATTGAGCAACCCGACGTAGATCATTCCATCGGTGAGAATGTGCGTGTCATCCATATCACAGCTGGGGGTGTGCAGGTCCTCAGCCCTGATGATATTTACCCGCATCTTTCACAGTTTACGGCAGGGATTATTGCTTTCTGTACCCGGCAGTCAATTCGCTATGACATCGTTTACAGCCATTATTGGTTGAGCGGTTGGGTGGCACACAAGCTAAACGAAGTGTGGGGAACACCTTTTGTGCATATGTTCCACACACTCGGTCATATGAAAAACCGCATCATGCCAGGTCAAAAAGTCCCTATGCCTGACACACGCACAGGCATTGAAACCTGGATCACAAAATGGGCAAACCGTATTGTAGCCGCTACACCTGCTGAACATGCCCAGTTGTTGTGGTTGTATCGAGCAGACCGCCGCAAAATCGTTATTGCTTCGCCTGGGGTGGATTTGAGTGTTTTTCATCCTATGTCAGTTGATAAAGCGCGGGACCAGCTCGAGATTCCCAGTGAGAAGCAAATGCTGCTTTTTGTAGGACGGTTAGAGCCGCTTAAAGCTGTGGATACGGTTCTGGCAGCGCTTCACCGAATTGCGCAGGCACGCCCTGAATTAGCCGAAAATCTCATCTTCAAAGTAATTGGTGGCGATTTAAGTGATCAAGATGATCCGGAGATGGCGCGTCTCAGAGCGTTGGTTCCGGAGCTGAATCTCACGGATACTGTCGAGTTTGTTGGGGCAAAAGATCAAACCACCCTACCCTTTTATTATACGGCGTCGATGGCTGTGGTGATGCCATCAGACTATGAATCATTTGGGATGGTGGCTTTGGAAGCGATGGCCTGTGGCACGCCGGTCATTGCATCAGAAGTGGGTGGTTTAGCCTATTTGGTTAAAGATGGCGAGACAGGATTTTTGATCCCATCTCGCGATCCAGTTGCATTGGCAGACAAAATAGTCACGCTCTTAGAGCACCCTGAGAAGCAGCACCGAATGCGGGTAGCGTCTGCGCTGCTGGCTTATCAGTATGCCTGGTCAGAAATTGCAGACCAGCTCATGGTCATTTTTGATGAAGTGCTCGCTGAGGTGCGCGTTAACCCCCATAAGAGTTAGGGATATCGGTGACAACTGTTTGGATATAAGGATCTTCGTCCTGAATCCTCAACGCATCCTCGTCGTCGAGTAAGTTTTGCCCTTTGTAATACAGAACATGATTGAATCCATCGTAGCGGTAGCGCCGATTCACCCAACCATACATCTTGTGTTCAAAAGCCACGTTGAATTGAACAGCTCCCTCATCGGGAATGATTTTCTGATCAACAATCCATACAGGTGCATATTGTTCGAGATGGGGTATGGATTTAGTATCGCGCTGCTGCAAAAGTTCCTCAACGGTCATCGGTCTACCTCACTACAAGCGAATGAATTATCCAGATATTGTAACTGCTGTCACTGTGATTCGACAATAACCGTGTTGCACTCGTGTCCTAGTCCGCAGCAGATTGGTTAGATTGAGGTTGTAGGATAATCCGGACAGAGCGATCATAGGTCAGATAATTCCATATCCAGTTCACAAGCACATTCAACCGGTTGCGGAATCCCATCAACCACAAGAGATGCAAGCCAAGCCACGCTAGCCACGCAATGAAGCCTGTTAATGGGATACGGTTGTAAATCCAGGCAACTGCTCTACGGCGTCCAATGGTTGCCATGATGCCACGGTCATGATACTGAAAAGGCTTCTGGCTCTCGCCATTTGTACGTCTCAATATGTTTTGTGCCGCGAGTATGCCTTCCTGCTTCGCCACTGGAATGAGCATAGGATAAGCTTGGCCCTCGTCATCCTCAAGATAGGCCATATCCCCTACCACATAGACAGCTTCTTGGCCGATGACTTCCATAGTAGGTTCGACAGGCACACGCCCACCCCGCTTGAGTTCGACCCCCAACATCTCCGCAAGGGGTGATGCCTTTACGCCTGCGGTCCATATCACCGTCGATGTTGGAATTATGTGTCCGCTTTTCAGAATAAGTTGGTTGCCTTGCAACTTATCAACCGGATCATTCAGGATAACTTCAACACCCAGTGATTCGAGTTGATGCTGTGCAGCCCGTTGTAGATTTTCAGGGTAAGGCAGCAGCAAACGGTCCACAGCCTCAACCAATACCACGCGTGCATGGAGATTCTCGAACTGATACTCTCTGTTTAGGACATGGTTGTAAAGCTCGTGAAGCGCCCCAGAGGTTTCTAAGCCGGTCGGCCCTCCCCCAACAACCACAATCGTCGTCAGTGCTTCGCGGGCTTCGGGTTCCTCGGTCCAGGTAGCCTTTTCGAAGAGGTGCAGAATATGGTGGCGGATTTTCACCGCTTCCTGCAAGTCCTTTAGTCCAAAAGCGAACTGTTCCAGATCAGAGTTGCCGAAGAAGTTTGTGGTGCTGCCAGCAGCGACAATCAGGTAGTCGTAAGATTCGATACGTGTCTGTCCATTTAACGCGATTTCGACCTGTCTGTTTGTCAGGTCAATTGAAGTCACCTTCCCCATCACAAATTGAATGTTAGGTGCATCGAAGATGCTGCGAATTGGGTAGGCGATTTCGCTGGGGTCCAGGCCGCATGTAGCTACTTGGTAGAGAAGTGGTGTGAATGTATGGAAGTTTTGTCGGTCAATGATGAGGACATCAACCGCTTTGCCTTCAAGGTGACGTGCTGCATATAGGCCGCCAAATCCCGCGCCAATGATGACGACTCTTGGTCGTTGAGTGTTCATAGTCCCCGTACCCCTTTTGTGAATTCTGTCACATATATTATATCTTTGTTTTTCTTGTAATTTTTATTTTTGAAGAAGATTTAATGGATTTCTTATGGGCGATTGTGGTAATTGGATTGGCATTGTTTCGGGATTTGCGCTGACGTGGCTATAATCAATCCTCTGTAGTCGATATGTGTTTGAGAGAGGATTTGGGGATAATGCCTCGAGCTTTACTCAGTGTGTACGATAAAACCGATCTTGTAAAGTTTGCCTCAGCGTTGGTTGCGCTGGGTTGGGATCTGGTTGCAAGTGGTGGTACGGAGAAAGTGCTGCGGGAAGCAGATTTGCCTTTGCAGTCAGTTTCGCAGTTGACTGGTATGCCAGAGATGTTGGGTGGTCGTGTAAAGACGCTCCACCCTGCTATTCATGCGGGGATATTGGTTCGTGATATTCCAGGGGATTATGAGACGCTGTCTGAGTTCGGTTATGCGCCGATTAACATGGTGGTCTGTAATCTTTACCCCTTTCAGGATACGGTTGCTCGTAAGGGGGTTACACTTCAGGATGCGTTAGAGGAAATTGATATTGGTGGGGTGGCGTTGCTACGAGCGGCGGCCAAGAATTTCCTTAATGTGGCAGTCGTTTGCGATGTTAATGACTATGCGAAGATCATAGCAGAACTTAAAGCGACCGCGCAGGTTGACATCGCCACACGACGCAATCTTGCAGTCAAGGCATTTGCGCATACGCGTGATTATGATACGGCCATTCATGCGTTTTTATCGACTGATTTTGTACCCAGCCTCACTGCCGATACCCTACCCGACCATCTGTCTATCGGGATGCATCAGGTCGATACCTTACGCTATGGCGAAAATCCTCATCAGGTAGCGGCCTACTACAGCCGCCAGCCTGATCAAGCGCCCCTGGGAGCAACTTTGCTGAGTGGCAAGCAGTTGTCATACAACAACATCCTTGATACGGATGCAGCCTGGCGTGCTGTCAGCAGTTTCGAGCAGCCAACGGTGGTCATCGTCAAACATCTCACACCAACTGGTATTGCCACAGCGGAAAGCCTGACCGAAGCCTACCCACTAGCGCTCGCATCTGATCCTGTATCAGCTTACGGTGGTGTGATCGCGGTGAACCGCTCGATTGATGATGATTTCGTCGCAGCACTCGGATCCCTCTTTGTGGAAGTGATTGCTGCGCCGGACTTCTCGCCCACGGCGCAAGCGACACTCAGTGAAAAGCGCAAAAACTGCCGTTTGCTCAAGATACCGCAGCCATTTGATGGGCAGGAGCTTGAACTGCGCACCGTTCATCACGGACTTTTGGTGCAGCGCGCGGATACGGGTGATCCAGAAGGCACAATCTATAAAACAGTCACCGAGCGCAAACCCACAGCAGAGGAATTGACCGCACTTCAATTCGCGTGGAAAGCAGTGCAGCATGTCAAGTCGAATGCTATTGTGCTGGCTAAGCCGGGGCGCACGGTTGGTGTCGGTGGCGGATTACCCAGCCGTGTCGATGCAGCCCTGCTCGCCGTTGAGAAAGCAGGCGAAGAAGCCGGGGGTGCAGTGATGGCTTCTGATGCTTTCTTCCCGTTTGCTGATGGCCTGGAAGCCGCAATCGAGGCGGGGGTCACCGCAGTGATTCAACCCGGCGGATCAATCCGTGATGCTGAAGTGATCGAAGCGGCTAACAAGGCCGGTATCGCCATGGTGTTTACTGGGTCTCGACACTTCCGACATTAAGACTTGATCGCACCAGAGGCACTTGTTATAATTTCAGCGAGATTGCCACCCTAGCTCAATTGGCAGAGCATACGCTTCGTAAGCGTGAGGTTATGGGTTCAAGTCCCATGGGTGGCTTTCCAGCGCAAGCCCGTTAACAGATCGTTGTTACGGGCGTTTTTGTTAAATAGGAGCAGTGATGAGCGAGGCATTCAGACCGGTGACAATCGGTGTAGCGGGCGGCACCGGATCAGGCAAGACCACCGTTTCCAATGCGCTGCTGCGGCGCGTTGGAGAGCAAAACATCGCTTATCTTCCGCATGACACCTACTACAAAGACATCAGCGAAATCCCCCTAAACGAACTGGGCGCGCCGAACTTCGACCACCCTCACGCGCTGGATACCAACCTCTTGATCGCCAACATCAAAGACCTGCAGGCTGGAAAATCCGCAGAAGTGCCAATGTACGACTTTGTAAAATACGTACGCCTGCCCGAAACGCGCACTGTGGGTCAGCAGCCGATCATCTTAATTGAAGGCATCTTGATTTTCGCCGAGCCGGAGCTGCGCAGCCTGTTTGATGTCAAGATTTTCGTGGATACAGATGCCGATCTGCGTTTTATCCGCCGCTTGCAGCGGGATATCGCCGAGCGCGGACGCACAGCGGAATCCGTTATTGCGCAGTACTTAAGCACTGTGCGGCCCATGCATCTCGAATTTGTGGAACCCAGTAAGCGCTACGCGGATGTCATCATTCCGGAAGGTGGTTTCAATCAAGTCGCAATCGATATGGTTGCAGATCGCATCCGCACCATGCTGAGCGGGCAATCCAGCTAGGCATTGACGGGTGTTTTCGCATCATGCTAAAATCAGACCATAAAGACAAAGATCGGGAAGAGTAAGCATTACCCGCTGTGTTAGAGAGTGCAGGTCACCGGCTGAAAGCCTGCTCATAAGGAATGCTGAAGGTCGCCCGGGAGTCGCCTCGCTGAATTGCTAAGTAAGCCAGGCCGGGATACGCCCGTTACAGCGCCCGAGAGCTTCGTCATCTGGCGAAGAATCAAGGTGGTACCGCGGAAGATCATCCTTTCGTCCTTGTGTTGAGGGCGGAAGGATTTTTCATTTTAGGCAAGGAGTCAATGAATGACCACTGCAACCAACAACACACAGGATTTCTATGACGCCGTTGCGGAGTATTATCCCCTCTTCTATCGCGATTGGTCTGTCCAACTTGAGCGTGAGGGATTAGGGCTGCGTGCTATATTCCGCAATAACGATGTTAAACGTGTGTTGGATGCAGCATGTGGGGCTGGCACTCAGGCCGTTTCTCTGGCGCAATTGGGCTACGATGTGGTAGCAGCCGACCCTAGTGCGGGAATGTTAAATAAAGCGCAAGCTATCGCCAAAGAATATGGCGTCCTGGACAATATCGAGTTTGTTCGAACGGACTTCGATCATTTACCGGATGCAACGGTGGGTCCATTCGATGCGATCGTTTGCAAGGGTAATGCCCTGCCTCACCTGC
>JAIOHN010000748.1 GCA_019912985.1 Anaerolineae bacterium
AGGTTTCCGCTGGTGCTGCGGTCGCTGCTGGCAATTCCGTATCTGGAGGGGTCGAAGTGGGGGCTGATGTGGGTGAAGGTGGGGGAGTATCGGTAATTGTCGCACTGGCTGTAACACTGGTTGCTGAAACTTCTCTTGGGATGGACGTAGATTCCACCGCAACAGAGGTCGGTAGACTGGTGTTTCGAACCTGCGTTGACTTTGAAGTGTTCCCCACATTCGATACAGCAAAGGCGACAAGCAAAGCCCACAAAATAAATAATCCCATACCCGCAATCAATAGATTGCGACAACCACGGGAGACATTGCTTCGCTGTTTTCGCTTCCGCTTCGCCATCGCTACATCTGCCTAAAACTTATCTCACCCTAACAGGAGAGTCCTCTTCCTCATCTTCATCCTCATGAACCGTTGGAATAGGGCGGGTATCCGATTCATCTTCGTCAATGATTTCGATAATGTTGGGATCACGCCAATCAACGCCGTAGTAATCTGCCAGTTGAGCGATCTCAGGAGAGATGTAATCAACTTCAATGGGGCGGTCAGTGTATTTTTTGACCGTGTTGTAGACCAGTCCGCTCTCTTTGGCAACGCGGTAAGTAGACTTCCCTGAGTTTCGGTGTACTTGGTTGAGTTTGATGAGGAATTTGCGGGCCATACAGATGAACTCCATTCGGCTGTTTCACGCTCATCATATTTCATATCTGCGAAATTGCAAAGGGGTGAAACGAAATTGTAACCTTAAATTCACAATTTCTTCGTTTTTGGTGCTTGCGTGTTTCACACTTATGAAATATACTTGAGGTATGTTCGGAATAAATCAAACGCCCCACTGTTACCGCAGCGGGGCGAGTGACCCGGGCAATCAGTTCGTAGAAACACAATTACCCGAAAGGAATTGCAATGCTCTCCATCACAAATTCCAATACCAGTATAGTCCATGCACCGGCTCGGCCTCAAGTCGATCCCTTCCTGTGGCTCCATTACTTTGACCCACAGCTTGCCCTACAGGATTTCGTCAACTATATCGAAACCCTCCCATCCAGCCGCCACGAACGCCACACCATGCACGCCTACATGGGCAGCCTGGCCGATTTTTGCGCACACCTCGGGGCCACGGTCAACCATTACGGCGGCGAAGACTATGACTTTGATTTCTCCACCATGCACGCCCCCAACCATCACAATACTCAGCGATACATGGCGGACCTCAAGCGGCGGGGATTGTCATCATCCACCATTCAGCGTTACATGGCGGCGGTTCGTCATTTCGTCCGTGCCCTGGAGATGCAGGAAGTCTATCCACAGTCGGGGACTGATTTCGTGCTCATCATGGAAATGCAGCGCCAGTTTCGTCAGGCCATCGCCATTAAGAACCCCGCGCCAGATCGCACCTCGAACCGGCCAGCGCTCGAACAACACGGCCAGCGCCTGAATCTGATCGAGGTCAACCGTTTGTTCGAATACTTTGCCGATGAAATAGATACCCTCATCGGCCAGCGCGATCTCGCCATTCTTTACCTGGGCATCACCTCCGGCCTTCGTGCGGCTGAATTAGCCCGCATTACGTTGGATAATATTCGCGAAGGGAAAGACTGCTACGAGGTGCATGTGAGAGGCAAGCGCAACAATTTCGACCCGGTGGGTATCGACACGGAAGCCTATGATCTCATCATGCAGTATGTCACCACCTGGAACAATCGCCTCACAGAGGATGATCCCCGCCGGATTGAGGGCAGCAAGCCAGTCTTCCAACCGCTGCTCAAGGGCGATCACATCCCTGCGTTGGGCTTACGGGGCTATGATCCTGCGAGTGGGCTCACGGCCCGTGCCATCCTCAAGCTGGTTGCCCGTCGCACTGAAGCCGCCCTGAATCACCCCATCACCGCCCATGACATGCGCCGCACTTGCGCTTATCTCATGCGTTCCAATGGCTATGAATGGGATCTGATCCGCGATCAACTCCGCCATCGCAGCATCGGCACAACCGAACGCTATGTAGGCCGTGAGCAAGACCTCTCACGTGCATTGCTCTCTCGTGTGGTGGAATTCACCGTCCCACATGCCCAACCCCCGGCGGTGCAATCATGACCCGTACCATTGAGATTGGCCGCTGCGCCTGCTGCGGTGGCCCCACCGAAATCATCCGCCAGCCATCCGGCTTTATCAAGCGCAATGGGCAGTTCATCCCCACCGCTGAAATCGTGCTGCACACCTGCCTCACGCCAGAATGTGCGCTCTTTGACCAGACCGTCACCAGCGATGCAGACATCACCGCCTACGCGGGCAAGGCCCCTCGCAAATGAGCGATATTTACCCCCGCGCCCATGACAATAAGTCTGGACCTTCCCTTGTCCGGCGAGCGCGGCCAGTCTACCCCCAGACTGGCCGAACTCGTTTGGTACGAATAATCCGCTTTCTCAGAACCGAAACGCAAAAGCCCGCCAGTAGCGGGCTTCATCAACCATTTAATTACATAGTCTATCCGACAGCGGGAGGATCATTCGGTAATCCATCGCTGACGCGATCAATGACCTCCCCGGCATCTCGTAATGACTTGCCCAACTGGTTAATCTGTTCTAATGCATCCGCCGGAATCGAGCTGCCCAACCATTCAATCGCATCGAGCGCGGCCTGATCGTTCTTTAATCGCCCGATGATCCCGAATACGGTCGCTAATGTGGCTGCGGTACCCACCAATGCCCCGGTCAGGAATTCCACCACATTAAACCCGTCCGGCTGCTCAACCACCACAGGCGGCGGACCGTCATCCGTCGGGATGTCCGTCACCACAACCGGCGGCTCCGCTTCCTGGGTGCTCGCTTGCCCCAGCGCTGGCCCCACAATCAGCAGCGCCAGCATCACCAGCACCACCACACTTTGTACCATGCGTTTACGCATCACACGCATCTGCTCTTGTCTCCTCTTTTTATGCTCAAGTGCTTCGAGCCGATCACCTACATTCAAATACAGACTTTTAGCGTTATCGTGCAGGTCCGCCATTTGCCGTAGGATTTTCGCCTGGGCCGCTTGCTGCGGTTCGCTCAGGTCCGCCAGCACCCGCAGTTGCCGGGCGCTCAGATCGTGGAACACCGTCAGAATCGTCAGATCGCTCCGCGTCAGCCCCACGTGATCCACTTGCCGCATGATCAATCGCTTCCCCATCCGTGATTACCTCCACCGCCGCTTCTAACAGCCAGCCATAAATGCCATTCTCCCGCCGTACAGCATGAAACCCACCCGCTGCGCCCTGGATAATCCACACCGTCTCTGCATCCTTAATGCACCCCTCTGGCGTGATATTTTTCGCCGGTTCTGCATACCGTGGCTGATCAAAGACACAGGCCACCCCATTCTTGGGCTGGATTCGCTTCTGATGCCAGCGCGAATCACGAAACGTCGGGAAGGGGATCATATCCCGCATCCCCGTCGCCTCCCGCACCAGCTCCGCCAGCGTCACGCTCATCTCCGCGAAGATCAACCGCACCGATTCCATCGTCTTCGCGTGGATTACGTCCGGCAGTTCGTCCAGTTTCTCCACAAACTCTCTTCGGTTCGCCTGGGCCGCCAGCGTCATCTCCGCGAAATGCCGGTCGCTCAGGCGCTTCAGCGTCTGGTAATTGTCTTCATTCCGTTGCTCAGTCAGTTTGAGGGATTCCTGATGGGCCTGGTTCATGCGAAGCTGTTCGCTCATGAACGCCATCATCTGCTCAAAGCGCGTGCTCTCGCTCTTCGCCTCTTGCAGCTCCGTCTCCGCCGCGATCCGCCCGGCCCGGGCCGTCTCTAACGCCGAATCCGTCTTCCGTTTCGCGATGTACGCCAGCGCCCCGACAATCGTCCCCAGCACGCCCAGCACCGCGATAATGAGTTCAACTGAGATCATCCGTCCTACCTGCCATCATTCACGCAGGTAATCTTAGCATCCCACTGTCACCACATCGCGCACAGCGTCAAGCGCACAAAATATCAGATTGTGTATTGTCTTCACTGGTGAGATTGGAAACGGTCACATCTCCGGTAGTATCACAGATGAAGCCCGGCCCCGTGTTATTGTCTACCGTGCAATCGTCGCAGCTCCCGCTGGTATTCCCCAGGTAACTGATAGCGGCTTCGCCTGCTGGAAGAACAGTGCGATGATTATGATCACACCGCACGCCGGAAAGAATCATCACGGCATTATCCACGCCGGTAATCCCTCCACCAGTGCCATTATGATGATAGCGCCCGCCCATGACAATGATCTGGCTGTTATCATGCGGAGAGCATCCCTCATCACCACAGTAAGCCCCTTCACAGTCGATCAGCGTGGCGATGCCCTTGACCTTGATGTTAAACCCATCATTCGAAACAGCCCGCCGCGCAATCACGCGAATAAATTCATGCTGGATAGTCTCAGCATCAGCTGATGAATTGCTAATCCCATCTTGACCGTGATACTCCACTGTGCAATCTCGCATTTTGAGGCTTGCAGTATCGTCCACAAAAACCCCATCCACACGGCTATAACGAAGCACTGCATCAGCGACTTCAAGCTTAGTAGTCCCACTGGGTCTGAGCATAGTGCTGCTACGGGGTTGAATAATTGTGTGACTGTTAGGATCAACATCACCTGGCAGATGGATATAAAGCGTTCCACTATCCACGCCAAATTGACCCGCCGCCGGGGTAGTCGGTGTGCTGGTGTTGGCGGTTAGTGCAGTGTAAAACCCATCGGAATCGTTCAACGTTTCGATAAACAGGATGCTCGTGGTGGGTTGATCACTGCGGGTATAGATTCCGCCGCCAGCATCAGACCAACCGCTGCTGTAAGTGTAATGCAGACCTTCCGCATACCACGCCGCGCCGTTCCCCTTGATGAGAAAGTCACCACCGTTAAAGGTGAGATTATCGAGTGTCACGGGTGATTCCACTGGGGCGGTGACCTGGATAGTGCCCACACTGCCAAAATAAGTATCAAGCGCCGTTTTTGCAGCGTTTACAGTGGCTTTTGCAGATGCAGCCGCCAGCCCGCTGTTGCTGTCATTCCCGCTGGCCGCGTTCACGTGAATGACAGCACGCTCAAAAGGGAGCGTGTGAGCGATCCTCTGCATCTGCGCTAAAGTTAAAATACCGCTTTTAAATGCGAATTCATCTATGAGCGCATTTTGTTGGCGATTAGCAGCACCCCCATTACCAACATAAAGATTCCCCAGGCGATTTGATACAGTACCCACACCCGCAGTTTGCGTTCCATACGTGCATTCCGCTACCGTGCCATCCTGTGTCTTAAACACCCGGATTTTCTTATCGGTTTCATCGAATGTGACAAATATCAGGGCGTAAGCATCTGCAGTGACACCGACATTGGTAATAGTGTTGGCGTTGGAAGTCGAACATTTACGGAAACAGTTGATTTGCCCCAATGATCCATTCCATAATGCTTCAAAAGCATTCACACCTGAAGGTGCAAACATGCGTCCTGCATTGGCAGTGCCAGCGCTACGGGGCTTTAAGAGCATCATAACTGTATCTGATGTGGTGTTTTGCCACACCGTACTTTCTGGGATGACCACCCGTCCATCGCCCGTGCCATCGAAATCGTAGGCTTCATCAGTACCTAAGAAGCCATCTTCGCCAATGATCAGCCCGGTTCCTGTGATTGCCGCATCCAGCGCATCGCCCGACGTGCCATAATTTTGAACATCAGTGCCTTCAGTCTCTTTCAGTCGATACCAGATGTCCCAGGCAGTCACGGCCTGAATCTTGGTATAGGTCAGCGCCCCGCTCATCATATTCCGCCGCCGCCGGTCAATACTGCGCGTCATGTTGCCTGCCTTTCAGTTCCGAGAACAGTCCTTCTCATGGGTCATCATTCCGGCGGCTTAAAGGGATTCACCAGCGACCACACATCAAACGTCACCAGCACCTCGCCTTGCCCCTCCGCTGCGCTGATCACCACCGGATGCACCCCACGGAAGCCGCCGCCCCGATTGAGCACCGCTTCGGTGATGTCAAAAGTTTCATCGAAATCAAGCGTCGTATCCCCCACGTCTTCAGCGACCGTCACCCCATTGACGGTGATCCCCATCCCACCGGGCCGCTCAGTATCGCGGTAGATACCATAATCCAGCGACGCCGCCGGAATCGTGTGACTATGATCGCCGCTGGAGGAAGACGTAAACCAGCCGTCCCCCACAGAACCGCCGTTAAGCTGGAATTCTGCGATGAACGCCGTCAACGGCAGCGTAGGCACCGGCCAGGTGGTTGATTTCGCCAGCAGCATCCTTTTAGCACTCACAGAGCTGGCATCACTGACAAACGTCCCCAGCAGGTGATAATGATCGCCGCCATCCGCGCTCGTGGTCGTCTGCGCCGCCGTCGCCGTGGCGGTGAACGGTTTCGTGCGGACCCGCATCGTCACTTCCAGCACCTTCAGCACCTTACTGCTGATGATGAGGTCCACCGTCCCCGTGTTGCTGCTGTCGATCAGCACCTGCTCCGGCCCAAACGGGCTGTGATTGAAAGACGGTTGCACCGTCGTCCCCTGCAATTCAATTGCCTCAATCGAGCCGATCACCACCGAGGCCGCCGTTTGCTGGTGCCGGTCAATGTCGGAAAGTTGAAGGCTTAAGATTACGCCATTCTCGCTGAAGTTCTCCTGGGCTTTCATCACCCACATCTCGCCCTTCACCTGCTCGATGGGGATGATCTTCCCTGCCTGCTCAATCACATCCACATAATCCAGCGTGAGCTTATCGCCCGTGTTGATCGTCTTCACATGACCCCGCACGGTGCCAGCGTAGTTATTCTGGCTGAATGCCCGCCGCTCCAGCCAGGCGTTCGCCGCATCATGCAGCGCATTCGCCGCCAGCTCCTCAAAGGCGTCCGTGTTCTCCAGCGGCCCAATCTCTTTGAATTGGCCGAACTGCTCGATAATCTCGCCATCCAGCGCCGCGATCGACGCCGCGTTTTCGATGTAGTACAGCCGCCGGTTGTTGAGCACGACCGATTGAATCGCCGGGTCATTCCGGTTGCTCAGTTCCAGCGACAGCGCCGCGTCCACGTTCTGCCCCGCGCCGAACGGGTAGAGCCGGTTGACGATGGGTTCTGAATCTTCCTCATGCGTGTAATCCTGAAGAAAAGCAACCTCACGGTTCTGCGAAGGGTCCAGCGGCGGATAATCCGTGTTGACCAGCGTCAGGCCCGCGTCCTCACCAAACACGCCCACCTGCACGACATTGCTATCCACCCCCAGCTTGAACCGCAGATGCAGCCCCTGCAATTCACACACCTTTTGCAGCGTCTTCAGCACACTCACCGCGTCGAAGCGCGCGGTCAGCCGGTCCAGCACATCACATTCCGCGCTCCATCCGGGCACCAGGTCAACCAGCCCTTCCACGATGGACTTCACCGTCTGGTTTTCGTATTCCTCATTGATGCCCACGGTCCGCCGCTTCAGTTCATCCAGCATGTCCGGCCCATCAATGGTCAATTCCCACTGCCCCTCAGATGCCTTGTAATTGCGCTTGCGGATGATTCCGCGCCCCACTTCGCGCAAATTCTCCCCAAAATCATCCACATACAGCCGCACCCGCCGTTCTTTCTGCAGCAGGTCCGCTGCCCGTGTATCATGCGCGGGCACGCTGAAGCTGATGGACCCGGCCCCGTCCAGCATCCGTTCCACGCTGGCCCGGATCACCGTCGTGATCGGCCCCTCCCCAACCTTCACGCCATCAGCATCATACACATCAACGCGAATTTGCATTTAGTCGATGTCCTCAAAGTTATCAGGCAGCGTATCCCATGCGGCTTCAATCGTGCTGCCACTTTCAAACTGCTGCACGTCATAAGCCTCACCAGTGGGCTTATACAGCACATGACAGGGATCATCAGGGTTTTCGTTTACGTTTCTGACACTCCATCCCAACACACGTGCTTTGTTGATTCGCTCAACTCGCTCTTCAGATGATCCCACAGAATGCGACTTATCGGAACTCATTGGCAGCGCCGATACTTCAATCCACGGCAGAATTTCCAGCTTCTCCCCGTGCTTCTCCACCCGCATCGACGCCTTGAGATTCACCTGATGCTCCACCGCCAGCGCCTGCACTGCCGCCCAGAATGCGCTTTCCCGCTCTTGATCGTTCATTGCACCTTCCCCTTAGCTGCTGCTGTCCGTAATCAACCCATACGCCGCCAGTTGCGTCAGCAAACTCGCCAGCGCTGCATTCCCGCCCCGGCTCCCTGTGACCGTCTTCTTCGTGGTGGGAGCAGTGCCAAAAAAGCCGATATTGCTCCCGTCATGATCCAAATTACCGACAATGTTGACCGCGCCATTACTACGGGTAATCTGCAAGGCAGCACCCAGATAACTCCCCGCATCGTCATATCGCCCAATGAGGAAATCACTTCCCGCATCAGACCCGCCCTCCGCTGTCCCATTGACCTGAAACACCCAGCGGTTTGAGGTGCCCGTGCGAAAAACCAGACTCCGGGTCGTGCCAGCGTTACCATCCAGATATTCGACCGCACCACTGCCACCGCCATTAATGCGCACAGAAGTATTCGCCGTGAGCGTCGTAAACGTCCCCGCCGCTGGTGTGACGCTGCCAATCGCACCCGGCGCGCTAAATGGGATGTCCGCCGCCACCAGCGACCGGAAAGTGACCGCACCGCTGCCGCCACTGGTTGGCCCTGCTAGAATCTTATTGGCGGCCTGGTTATCAAAGCCAGATCCCGCCGTCAGCAGCACCAGTTGATCATCCAACCCGCCCAACTGCGAATTCCAGTAGGCGGCATTCGCCACATCATTCGTAGCTACCGTGGTGAAATAAGTCGCCATCTTACGACCTCACACTTTCCGTATAACCCCACACGTGGAATATTGCATCTTCATCCCCGCTGGCGTCCGACTTGATGTCAAAAGCAGTGCTGGCGATGGGCAGTTCGACATAGAACTCCCGCGCGCCAACACCACACAGTTGCAGTACCTGGTCACTATCAGAGCGGACCGTCAGCACCCCGCCCGCATTCGCCCGGCTGAAATAGCCGAACACAGTATTTGCCGTAGAGGGAACACACCCAATCAGGTTGATCGTGTCCCAGCTCGCATTTGAGACATTCTTTTCATCCATCACCTTGAACGGCGTGGCGGTCGTGTCTTCCAGGTACACCACCCGCCGCATCACCCCCACGCCATCCATCCGCTGTTTCAGCAGCGTGCCCGCACTACCACATAGCACACTGCCAATCCGCCGCTTCAGCGTGTATCCTGTGGGCATTGTGGGGCTGGTCGGGCTGGTGCTCAGCAGACCCCGCACGTTGAAAGTCTCCAGATTCTGGATCAACCAGACGTAATACCACGTATTGGCGCTCAGACTCCCACTGTCGAGGCCGTTCGCCCCTACGGTGTCCGGGTCAATCGTGATCGTGCTGCCGTTGATCATGGTTCGACTGTTGCCGCCATCCCCACACGCCCCGATGCCAATCGTGACATCCGTCCCGTCACAATCCACCGCCAACCCGCTGATGTAATAAGCAGGCATCAACCGCACCCAGGAAACACCCGCGTCTGCCGTGGAATCCGCCATTAAGAAGAAACCACCCGCCAGGATAGGCACCACCACGGGTTGGCTGCCATTGAATGCCAGCAGATCGCCTTTCGTGGTGAATGCCGCCGTCCGCTGCGTGATCGCGCTGTCCAGTTCGCTCAACGGCACATTAACGATATTCGCGTTCCAGGGATCACCTACCCCGATCGCGGTGTGAAAATTTTGTGTCATAGCCTTATCTCCACTGCTCTAGATATTCGAGCGTCAAGGTAATATCCCCCGTAAAATCGCCGCTGATGTCCAGGCGATTCACGCCCGGTTCCAGCAGCATCATCGTGGCCCGCGTCCGCGTGAGCTGCGGAAAGCCGCTGATATTCCCCTGCGATGAGTTCTCATAAACGACTTTCTCAGATGTGCAGTCGATCACCAGCCGCTCACGCTCCCCCACTGTGCCCGCCCACAGCAGATCATGCGTGATCGCCAGCGTGTCCCGGTCCACCCGCTGCATCCTGAAATCTTCCACCG
>JAIOHN010000749.1 GCA_019912985.1 Anaerolineae bacterium
CCAGCGTTTATGATGCGATCCGCGCGGCGCGTGAGGCTGGCATTCTGGTCATCACCAGCGCAGGCAATAATAATGACGAAGCCTATGTGAGTTGGACCTACAGCTCAACCGTCAATTTCACCATCCAAGCCAGCGCCGGAGACACCGTTTCGCTATCATGGAATGACTGGCCGGTTGCGCCGAATAACGGCGGGACTGCTGAAAATTTCCAACTGACGATCAGCGGCGTCGCCAGCGTCAACCGCAGCAGCAACCCAAATGGCGACCCAGGCGTGCAGCTCACATTTCCGAGCAACGACTCTTATACTGTCACAGTCACACGCCAGGGTGGCAACTCTAGCAGCGATTACCTGCAATTGCAGACCACGGGCCAGATTACCAATAACAACGGCGGCCTTACCCCCAATACCACCAGCACAATGGGTCGTCCCGGCGACTCAACCTATGCGCTATCGGTTGGCGCGGTCTGTTCATCCCAGGAGGGTAATTACCCCATTCTGGACGACAGCTCACGTGGTCCACTGTATACCAGCGGCGGTAATCTACCGCCAACAACACCTGGCAATGATCGAGCGACGGTCAAGCCAGATTTGGTCGGCCTTTCGCACATCAGTATTTCTGGAGATCAGGTAAGCACACCCTGCAACGCACTGGGTACAGATGGCTTCAACGGTACCTCAGCATCCGCTGCGCATGTCGCCGGTATGGCCGCCCTGCTCATCTCCAACACCAATACCAGCATGGACCTCTTTGACAGTGGTGCCAATGCGGCCAATGCCCTCCAAAACTACCTGCAAACACACGCTGTCTCGCTCATTGGACTCACCAGCTTGAACGGCTTCGATAACACTTACGGCGCTGGTGTCGCGGTGTTGGGAAACCCAACCTATGATCTCACGCAGATCAGCAAACCTGGCCAAGTCAACGGCCTACCAGGAACCACTTATTATGTCGGGGGCCGCGCGATCAGTGCGGGAACTATGAATCCCGGACAGAACGGTTCATTTGCCAATCCCTACCTCAGCCTCAGGCGTGCGATCGAAGCTGCAACCGCAGGAGACAGCATCGTTCTCTTTCCTGGTGAGTACGTAACAGGCATCGATGTACCGAAGTCAGTCGGCATCTATGCTTATAACCAGTTTGGAAACGGTGCAGATAGCGTTTTCCGCACCAACAACAGCTTTGAGGGAAACGCGGGTCTGTTTGTGACCGCCGAAGATGTCATCATTGACGGTTTTCGCTTCCAGCCTTCTGATCCAGAAGGTCTCTCCGACTGCTGTGGCGAAGTTTTCCCAAGGGCGACTGCGGTAGAGTTTCGCGATGTCACCAGCGGCATCCTGCGCAACAGCAATTTCTCAAACTTTGACACCGCTGTACCAGTGTCTGTGGTCAACAGTCCTGGCGTTCAGATCGCGAGTAACATCTTCGACAACATTGATGGCGGCAGCCTGTTTGGCGCGGCGCTGCGTATTCTGGACTCAGAGTCTGCCAACAGCAGCAATCCAGTGTTGGTTGAGCACAATGAGTTCACCGGCAACTTTACCCAGAGAATTACCCAGGACCTTCAGCTCGAAGCCATTGTTAATGTTGAGGAAAGTGCGGTCGACTTCGTCGGCAACTTCTTCTACAACAACAATTCAGAATCCGTGGTACGCATCAATAACACGGATAACCCAGGGGCGGCTTCAGGTGGCACTGTCGGCACCAGCATGGTCAATTTCTACAGCAACATCTTCGTAGGCAACCAGCGAGGCCCCATCGTTTATGCTCGCATTGGACGCCGGTTGCGTTTTATCAATAACACAGTCGTCAACAACACTGGCAACGGTGGCAGCACTGGCAACCCGCATCTTGGGTTGATCCAACGTGATAACCCGCAGTCTGCGGGGACTGGCTGGTCGCACGTCAGTGGAGACGTCAATGGTAACTGGGATGTTCACAACAACATCTTCTATGACAACTTCAACGGCGCAAGCACACTGAAAATCGTCGATGAAGGTGGCGGTAGTGACGACACCCTGAACTCCTTCTGTGTTTCACTTGGCAGCAGCAGCAACACCGGCATGAGCAACAACTGGATTTTTGACAGTGGTGTTGTTGCCAACAGCACGGCAGCTGGTGACTGTGCCAATGCGATGGTAAATGGGTCGGGACAAGCAGTGAACAATCATATCCTCAATACGGATTTGATGAATGAGTTTGTAAACGCCGTACCGCCCTACCCCAGCGAACCGAACGGTTACCGTTTGCGTCAGACTGCGCCGGGTATTGATGCTGCCAATCCAAGTGTTCCCAACACCACAAATGACTTCACGGGCATCAACCCACGTGTGGTCGATGGTGGTCCCGATATTGGTGCATATGAACTTACCCCACTCCAGGCGATGCCCATCACCGCCAACCGTGTAGAAGATACCTTCAATCAACTTGGTGACCAGACTGGTGCCTTTGCGATTGATCTTTCTGTAGGAGCAGTTGGTGGTTTCGAGCCATACACCTTCGCCGTCAACACCTATCCAGCTAACTACAGCACCAGCGTTACAGATCCCTGCGGTGGCCTGGGTGTGATCGTCCAGGGGACACGGGCACTTTACTGCCCACCACAACATTTCTACAACAATGGCACGCCCTTTGGTACCAGCGACGACGTGGTGTTTGAATACAAGGTTACGGATACTTTCGGCGGCACAGCAACAGCCGAAGTCACTGTCAACATCGATCCCGTCAATGATGCGCTGCTCACAGCTGGCTCGGCATTGACCTACAATTTCGTCACCGAGGGTAACAAACCCTTTAACTTCCGGTTACGCCCCTTTGTCCGATTCGGCAACTTCCGTTTCTCAGAGGCTGGCGATCCTACACGTGGTAATCAAGCCGATTACCCATTTGACTATACATTCGTCAATCTTGACACAACGGAACCTGGATACAACCCGAATCTGTTTGGTGCCGATGCCAACGCATCGAAAGCTTATCTCACAGCTCAAATCGCAGCGGCAGCAGCAGATGGGTTGATCACGCTCTCGCCTCAACCCGGCGAACTCGGTTTCCTGACTTTTACCTACACCGTCACCGACAGCCGTGGAGGCAGTGTGACCAACAAAATCCGCCTTGAAGTCACGGGCTTGCTGCCAGATAGTGGTCTACACGACGACAGCAGCCTCAACTTCAGCTACAGTGGCGGCTGGTCACCACTCTACAGCGAAGGCAACATCAACAACACACTGCACGTTGCACAGGGCAGCGGTGATACGGCAACGTTCGAATTCGTGGCTGAGACATTCACACTCTACATGCAGTCCGACAACAGAGGCGGTAACTGGCAGCTCAAACTCGACGGCGGCGCACCGCTAAACTGGACAACCTCCAATGGTGAATCCACAGCGACGGCTGGCATCGTGACCTGTTCAACACGCGCCAATACCAGTGGAAACCGCATTTCGAACCTGGATCGCGCACGAAATATGTACACGGTAACCTGCCGCAATCTCCGGGATGGCGAATCACATACCATCGACATCGTCACGGTTGACAGCAGAAGGAAAGTGCAGATTGACGCCATCTCTCTGAATTTCGATGGTTCGCCGTTGCAACCTGGCTTCCACGAAGTCAACGAGGCCAACATTCTGCCCTACTTCCCCGGTTGGAGCCTTTTTAGCGACAAAAAAGCCTCCAATGATGTAGCACTGCGCACCACCAGCACCGGACAGATCCAGTTCTCATTCACGGGAACCGGTATCGCCATCGGCACAGGGTTGGAGAAAGATGGTGCCAGTTACAGCATCTGCGTCACCCCTGAAGGTGGGAGCGAAGTCTGCCAGAACTTCAACAACAGTAATGGCGCACCGCGTCGTGGCACCAGCTTTGGTGTTTACCATCCCTTCTTCGGCTATAATCCTGAGGGTGAACATACCGTTCGCCTCGTGATCAACTCCATTCCAAATGGTGGCCGGATGATGATTGACTCCATTACGGTCTTTAATCAGCAGCCCACAGCCCCACTACCATTTGGTACCACGGAAGATGACAACATAGGACCGATCATCTTTAGTAACGGTGCTGATGATAGTTGGAGCTTCAACACGAACGACCGTAAATCATCCAACCGTAGTCTGACCAGCATCGCGCGACGCGTCAACAATATCGGACCGTTTATCAGCTTCGAAGTTCCAGCCAATGCCAATCGCGTCCTCTGGTTCCGCAAATCGAGTCGCCGGGACAGCACTCAGGTAATGATCTGTGTGGACCGTGCGCAAGGTGAAACCGCAAACAATCATTGTAAGTCGATTGATCTGCGGTCTGTACCTAATCCATACTCCATCCTCGAGAGTCAATTCACTGGCGGATGGGGAACCGGTTTCGGGGATGATAATACACACACGATTGAGATCTTCAGTCTTGAAAATGCCTCGTTCAATCTGGACAAGGTACAGGTCTTCAACACCAGCACACCGCTTGGCCCATCGTTCTATGAGGAATTCAACCTGGACGGCAATAACAGCGTCTATGGCTACTTCCAATCAGATTCTGATGGAAATGCGCTTGGTGATCAAGATGTCAACAGTATCTACGACAGCACCACCCGCAGAGCCTCCGGCAGTGCAGTAAAGCGCACTTCGCAGCTCGGCGCAGGGGCCTTCTTCCAGATGGTCGGTACGGGCTTCTCAGTTGGCTTCACACGTGATGGCAGTGCAGGTAATGTTGAGATCTGCTGGGTATCAGGCCACACCAATGACATCGCCGCCATTCGAGCAGGCACCTGCCGCACCTACAACAACAACGGGCGCACTTTCTATCAGATGGAGCGCTCCATCGTCGGCCTGAGCAGTACGCCACAGGATTACTCGGTCGTGGTTCGTAACGTCAGTGGTCGTATGGACTTCGATACGCTTACTATCTACGATGAGCTGCCCGCTGAAAGCCTGGATACTCATGGCTATCGCTACGAAACCAGCTATGATGACCGTGACCTGGACGATCTGTTCCTGTACTATGGCGACGGATGGCGCACGAAGTTAACGCCACAGGCTTCAGATAGCAGCAATGATGAGATCAACAAGAGTATCGGCGCAGGTATCGTTTTCGAGACGAATGGCGTTGATACCGTTGAAATCATCCGCAGCGTGGGCAAACGCAATGCATGGGTGCAGGTCTGTGTCGACGGAATGAGTTGCCGCAACTTCGCTGGTGATGCTGATCCGGTCGTTGCGCATCTAAGTGATACCAACCCACATCAGATTTCGGTCACGACAATCACAGAAGGCAAGTTCACACTGGATGCAGTGGATGTCTATGACTCAAATAATCCACTTGTCCCTGGCTTCTATGAGGATACCTATCCACTGTTGAAATTTGATAACAGTTGGGGAATCAACTCAGATAGAGGCTTTAGTGACAGAAGTGCCCAACAGACGAGCACAACAAATGGCACCCTGCTCTTCCATGTCAACGCCGAATGGTTCCTGCTCGGCGCGCAGGTCACGCAGGCCAACCAGATGCAAATCTGCTACGTGAGCGGTATTGAAACCAATGCCAACAACGTCAACAGCAACTGCCAGACGTGGCCGAGTTCTGCACTGGGCGGTGTCCAGGACTACTCACGCAGTTTGGGTAGTAACGGTGACTATACCATCCGTGTGCGCAACAAAGCAGCAGAAACATTGTTGGTGGACTATGTCTACACAACTGTCAGCACCACCCCACTGACGCAAGGTTACTTCGAAGAAACTCATCCGGTGCTGGTGGCAGGCCGCCAGGGCGCTGGATGGGTAACAACAACAGGGAGCAACTACAGCGGTGGTGCAGCAGTCCAGACCAGTACCGCAGGTGACCGTATGCTGTTCCAGGTCAATGGAACTGGCTTCGCCATTGGGACCGTCATGAACTCCAATGGTGGCGACATGCTGGTGTGCTATGAAGCAGGTGCAATCAGTGGCTTCGCTTCAGATGGTAGTGACATCGACGCCAACTGCTATACCTATAACAACAATCAACGTAGCAACAGTTTCACCACCAGTCGCACTGTGAACGGCCTGACCAATGGAAGTTACAGCGTACGCATTCAGAATGTCAGTGGTCTGCTGCAGGTAGACTATGTACAGGTATTCAATGACACACTGACTACGTTGACGGCACCAGGTGTCTATAACGAAGATGCGGGCCTCACTGTGGATCAACCCTATCTGTCGCTGCTGCCAGATGAGCGGTGGAAACAGGTTTCGGGCCGGAATGCACGAAACTACAGCGGCAGCAGCTACATGACTGTGGTGGATGGCCGTGATCGTGCCTCGAATAAGTACGCAGGTCCGATTGCGACCCTCCGGGTACAGGTTCCGGCAGATCCTGATGGTGCTGGCAGTGAAGTTGGGCGTGCAACTGTAATCCTGGATACAGGCCCTACCTCAAAGAGAAACAGTAGCCAGCTTCTGGTCTGTGCAAACAACGTGAACACCTCAGCCTGCCAGGTCAGGAACATGACTCAGAATCAGTATCACACGATGACCTTTACCAACAACACCGCTTCACCGGTCACACGGGTCATCACTTATCGGGCCATTACACCGGGCAGCTTCAATATCGACGGCTATCTGTTGATTACCAACAACACCCTACAAGAAGGTCTCTATGATGACTTCCTGATGAGTGACAATGGAATCATCAATCTCGATGGCACGTGGGCGCTACCGCCTGAGCGCGGCACCAAGAATCGCCGAGCTTTCGGTGGTACACAGGTCGGGACCAGCCAGAATAACGCTGTCCTCTCGTTCGACTTCACCGGCACAGGTTTCGCCATCTTCACGCAGCAATCGACGAAGGGTATCGATTTCCGTCTTTGCTACGTGCTGAAGTCCGAGTTCACGACCTGGACTGCGCCAAATGTGACGTGCTCCAACCGCACAACAGACATCTCACGCGGAAAGATAGACAGCTTTGGTCACACCGTCTATGGCTTGCAATCAAACACCTATAAAGTCCGATTGCTGGTCAACGACAACAGCATCGACTCGCGCCGGGACAACCTTTATGTAGACGCAGTGGCAATCTTTGGCGATGTCACTGGAAGTAATGCACTGCAACCCGGTATGTATGACAATGCCAACCTGGCGAACAACCATGCAGATGCGGTGCGCTTCGCACCAGTTCCATTCTGGAGTATGAGCACGACCAAAAATGGTCCACCACGCGGCCCCTGGCTGTCTACGCAGCATGTAGCCAGCTCGGTCGGTGCGCTGATGCAGGTCTATCTGGAAGGCAACGCACTCACAATCTATCAAGCGGCAGACCGTAAGTCCAGCAGCTGGGTCCAGGTATGCCTGGTTATTCCGAATACTGAAGACGAGCTTGTCTGCACCAACTACAGCCAGAATTCACGGAAGTCGGCTTATTTCACACCGGTCATGATCTACGGGCTGGGTGATGGAGAGCACGAGGTCATTCTGGAAAATCGCGACACCCGTAAGTTCAACGTGGACGCGTTGCAAGTCATCCCCTGACCCCTAACAGCGTCCTGAGATATTCAATTTCGACCCGCACATCAACAAGTGCGGGTCGTTTCTTTTATCGGCTACATGCTAAAATACACCTGTGAAAGGACGGCCATCAATTATGTCGATTGAACTTTATGTTGCGGACGCAGTACGCACCGCTTTGGATTCACATCAACCTGTCGTGGCGTTGGAATCCACACTTATTACGCATGGATTACCTTATCCGGCCAATGTCGAAACGGCGTTGGCGCTGGAGCAGGCGGTCAAAGACAATGGTGCCACCCCGGCGACCATCGCTATTCTGAACGGACGGATCACGGTTGGATTATCAGCGCAAGAAATCGAACAGCTCGGCAAACTGCCTCACAGCTCTGTTCGCAAATGTAGCCGCCGCGATTTGCCAATTGCGGTTGGCTTAGGCGAAAATGCGGCCACAACGGTCGCCGGGACCATGATCGTGGCTAATATGGCTGGAATCGCAGTTTTTGCCACGGGGGGCATTGGCGGAGTCCATCGCGACCACCCGTTTGATGTCTCCGCTGATTTACTTGAATTGGGACGGACGCCGGTCACCGTGGTTTGCTCAGGAGCAAAATCTATTCTCGACCTTCCCTTGACTTTGGAGGTACTCGAAACCCAGGGCGTACCCGTAATCGGTTATCATACCGAAACACTGCCAGCGTTTTACAGTCGCAGCAGCGGCCTGCCCATTGATACTTGCATCCAAACGCCCGCGCAGGCAGCGCAAATCATGACTGCGGCGAAAAAGCTGAATGCAAAGCATGGGATACTCATCACTGTGCCAGTTCCTGAAGCCGATGCTTTGCCCGCTGAGATCGCTGAGCACGCGATTCAGCAAGCCATCGAGGAAGCCAACGAGCAAGGCATTCATGGCAAAGAAGTAACCCCCTTCCTGCTGTCACGTGTCGCAGAGCTCACTGGCGACCAATCCCGCAGCGCCAACATCGCTTTGCTGGTGAACAATGCTGGCGTCGCTGCGCAGATCGCCACTGCCTATTGTCAATCATGAGTACAACTGTCGCTGGCGTCGGTTCGATCTTCATTGACGACATCGTGCTGCCTGATGGCCGCACCTACATGAACCGACTTGGTGGGGGTGTGACTCATGCCATGATGGGCGCAGCTTTTTGGGGAACACGCCCCGGGCTGGTCGCGTTAGCAGGACAGGACTTACCAGACACGCTTAAACATGAACTTGCGCAGCATCTGGATACAAGTGGGATGCACTTTCTCGATGCGCCGCAAATTCGCGCCTGGCAAATTTTCGAATTCGACGGAACGCGACGTGAACTTTACCGGACATCCGTGAGCGAACCATTTATTCAGGGCGCACAACCAGCGCATTTCCCATCTGAATTTAGCGAGGTCAAGGGCTTGTATCTTTTGCAGGATTTCGAGGGGCTTTTGCGCTGGCGAGCAGCTTTCGACAAATTCATTCTGTGGGAGCCGCTCCAGCAAATTATGCAGGCCGCCAATCGTGATCGTTTTCGCGCCACCTTGCGTGAAGGCAATGTGGATATTATTTCGCCAAATCTGGCCGAGGCCCGCGCGATTTACGGTGACCAGACACCCACGCAGCTTGTGGATGCGTTGCTAGAGGATGGCGCACATGTTGCCGCCATTCGGATGGGACCGCAGGGTTCAATCATCGGTAACCAGGCTGGTGAGCGCTGTCTTATTCCTGCTTTCCCAGTAAAACAAATTGTAGATCAAACGGGCGCGGGTAATACATACAGCGGCGCATTCTTGCTGGCAATCACCCAGGGGAAATCACTAACAGAAGCAGGTGCAATGGGCGCAACGGCTGCATCTTTCTGTCTCGAAAGTATTGGCTTGTTGAATCTAAAGGAGGTTCTACGCGAGGAAAGAGGGCAACGTTTCAGAACACTACTTGCTGGTGTTCAATCATCCACTGTTGCTGGATGAACTACCAGCCTGTGCAGGGCCTCGTTTGATTCTTGTCTGGGTATGGCGAGTTACAATATGCAAAGTTAACTGATCGATCGTTTCAAATGTACCCGTACAATAAGGACATTTGTATTCTTCATCAGTTGATGAGTGTTGATAATTGTAACCGTTGTGACTGCTCAAGATACAACACCTAATCTCAATTGAACACACTTCGCGTAAACTTTTATTGATTATAACAGATCAGTCTGTCAATGAACCCCATATCTTTTGAAAATTTTGTAAATTTCTGTATAAATCTCTAAGAAGAGCGACTTCTTAGCCACTCCCGAACTGCTTCGATAAGCTCTGCGGCATCTAGAACTGGTGTATCATCAACAAACTTCGCAACTTCCATCTGACTCAATTCTTCTCGCTTAATTTCAGCCAGCGCCCGCTCAACATCGACCATAATCAATGTCAGCGGTGCAGTCCGCTCTACCTGCACAACCAGATAAAACGTCGACTGAAAAAGCGGGAACAACAAGATATGTTCCCACTGCGTCGAGAACTGCAACAACTGGGCCTGGCCACAATTCAACTCTGATGCAAGCGTTTGTGCCAGCACCTCGGCAGATTGCAGCATGGATGCAAGTTGCGCATGGTCGCTGCGTAATGGATAGGACGACCGCAAAATATTGTCACGATTGTCTGCGACCAGAACTGCATTCACGTATGGATTACTTGTCAGACGTTGAAACCAGTCCATAGTCGCGCCTATCCTCACAGTTCATTATATAACAAAAATTACTGAATGCGCCAGATGTCCACACCTGTGTCGCAACCAATGACCAGCGTCGTGCCATCTTGACTCAGACGGACCATATCTGGCGGACGATTGCATGTACGATACTCACCCAACTCGTAACGCGTTCCTGTAGACACATCCCAGGCTACAACGACCGGTGCATCATTCAAATCCACCCCTATGATAACATCCGCTTGTGCGGTGAGAAAGATAAAAGGAATATAGACACCATCCAGCGTAACCACAATCTGGTCAGCGCCTGTTTCAAAATCCAATACAT
>JAIOHN010000750.1 GCA_019912985.1 Anaerolineae bacterium
GGTTAATTAGTAACATACAACGTTACCTGTCACCTAATATAACGGTATATATTGGAGATTACTTATATACTGATTTAATACGAGATATTTTATTAGGAAGAATAGAACCGTAATGACGTCTCCACTTCTCGAAAATCGCCCATTATTTCAACTGAACTTAATGATATGGCTTTCTTGGTATCCTTTACGCTATGGGATTAGTGATATCAAACCCATATTTCGCGAATTTGGTTTTGAATTACAGGCTATTAGCCCCTCTTTCTCAGTTCAACCTCATATTGGCAGCCGAGCCAGTGTCGCAGGTTTGGAAATAAATAGTAGTGCTTGTCCTGATTTATTGCTGAAAAATATTCAGAAAAAGGTGTTTTTGCCAATTGAATGTAAAATTAACAGCTTTGGCACCGAAAGCTCAAATAAGAAACAAGCGTATGTTTTTCTCTCAACTTCAGGCAAACAAATTGCAAGTTCATTGGGATTATTAAACTCAGATGAGTGGACATCTCATGTAATGTATTCCGTGTTTGATGATGCTCATATTCAAATGATCGAAACTCTGAATATGCTTAGTAATGATCTGGAAGATGCTAAAATCTCATCTAACACCTCTGGAGCCATTGGCATTTCAATATCAACAGATCGAGTTTATATACAAGCACTTCCTGACACACTCGATGCTTTTAACACTTCTGGTTGGATTGAGGTAATGAATATTGAGGTAGGCCAAGATCCTACACCTCTTAGTTTAATTCCCTTAGATCCAACAATTGAAATGAAAGACAGCCTTGGAATCGAGACTCTAGAGCGGAAACTCAGAGCAGCTATTGTCGCATCAATTGGAAGCTCTCTTGACGATGACGAGTTCATCATAAACGAAAGAGACGTAATACTGAAAGCTATTCCTGTTTGGGACTTTTGGTACGATAAGCAAGCTAAAAAAGCTATATTGAAACCAATACGTCGATACATAAACAAATTACTTCAAGAAATGCGAAAAAGCGGAATTAAAACGTCTTACGCAGGTGGTAGCATATCAATCAGTAATGTTACCTCAGAGAGCGCAACGAAAATTCGAAAATATATGACCACCGTCGCATTCCGTTCTGGGAGAATCGACTGGAGTCAAGACGGACAAATCGGATTCGAGGATCTGTCGGATGATTGGATATTATAAGTCATTCAATTAGCAAGCTATTCCAATTTATTTCAGAAAGCAAAATATTATGTCAAAAGTCCTTCATATCGTCCTGGATGGCTGCCGCCCCGATGGGCTGGCGCAGGCCACCACCCCGCACCTTGACTCGCTCTGGCAGACCGGCGCATACAGCTGGCGCTCCCAATCCATCATGCCCAGCATCAGCCTGCCCTGTCACACGTCGATGTTTCGCGCCATCTTGCCGGAGAAACACGGCATCACCGAAAACCTGTATGTCCCCACCGCCGGACAGTTTCCGAGCGTGATTGACGTGGCGGCAGACAAGGGCCTGCATACCGCCATGTTTTACAGTTGGGGCGAGCTGCGCGACCTGGCCGCGCCGCCAAGTCTGCACATGAGCTGGTGCCGCAATGCGCACTATGGACAGGATAATGACCGCCTCACCGCGCAAGCCGCTGCGGACTATCTCACCGCGCACCAGCCGGATTACTGCTTTCTTTACCTGGGCGATGTCGATATTTTCGGCCATCTTTTCGGCTGGATGTCGCCGGATTATTTGCACGCGATTGAGATGAATGACCGCGCTGTGGGTGAACTGCTCAGCCAGTTGGAGGCGGCAGGTCTGCGCGACCAGTACACCATCCTCGTGCAATCCGACCACGGCGGTCATGAGAAAACGCACGGCACCGACTCGCCGGAGGACATGACGCCCATCTGGTTTATCAGCGGTCCCGGCATCAAGCGCGGCCATGAAATCCAGGCCGATTTCGACCTGCGCGCCACGGCGGCGACCATCGCCCAGGTGCTCGATCTGACTCGCCCGGATGTCTGGGACGGCCAGCCGGTGTATGATGCCTTCGAGTAAGGCGCGCACCCTCAATCTGCTTGGCCTGGGGGTGATGCTGTCGCTGGTTGGGGATACGGCCATCTACATTGTGCTGCCGACACACACCGTCGAAGCCGGGATTTTGCTGGTGGATGTCGGCCTGATGCTCTCGGCCAACCGCCTGATTCGCATCTTCATCAACAGCCCCTACGGCTACCTGATCGAGCGCTGGCCGCGCCGCCGCGTCCTGATCGCGTCGCAGTTGATCGGCGCGCTGGCGAATCTGCTTTATCTGTTTCCCGGCTTCTGGCCGATGCTGGCTGGTCGGTTGCTGTGGGGGGTGGCGTGGTCCGGCATCTGGATTGGCAGTAACACCGCCGTGCTCGACATCGCCACCCGCGCTGACCGGGAACGATTGGTGGGACGCCATCATATGTCC
>JAIOHN010000751.1 GCA_019912985.1 Anaerolineae bacterium
AGGGTGTGACCGGTGGGGAGTTCGTGACAGGATGGTGGGGCGAGTGTTAAGGTCAGCGCCGGAGTTGTCGTCGGCTGTGGCAGAAATGATGCAGGTGGGATATGAATGACCTGCCCGACCTGAAGCTGGCGCGGATCAACATCCGGGTTGGCCGCGCGCAAACTTTCCAGCGGAATGCCAAAATCTAAGGCAATGCCCAGCAGTGTATCACCCGGGCGCACATTGTAAATTTCGAGTCCGGCGTCCGCGACGGTGGTGCCATTGGCGTCTGTTGTGGGTGTCAGAGAAAGTGTGAGGGTGACAGGTGTTGGTGTGGGCTCGCGTCTACGCACGGTCAGGGTGACTGAGGGAGGCTCGGTGGGGGGGATGGATGACGCAGGGGTGGTGGCGATGGTACAACCTGTAATCCAGACGCTGACTGCAACGATCATCACCAGCGTACGCCAACCCCAATATCCCATCCTGGTGATTTATCCCTCATTATCCCGAATGAAGCGCTTATTATCCCACATTATAACCTTAACGGCTCTGATTCACAGTAAGATTCTGGCGATTTTAGTACGGTGTGTTACTCTATTACGCGAGGTGATTTTATGCCGAAAAAATTAGAAGAACAGGTGGGTGAAGCACTACTGGCACGCGGTTACACGATCTGCTCAGCGGAGTCGTGTACGGGCGGCCTGATTATGCACCGGCTCACCAATATCCCTGGTAGTTCGGAATATGTTCTGGGTGGGGTCGTGGCTTACTCCAACCAGGTTAAACACAGTCTGCTCAAGGTGAAGCAGGGGACGCTGATCGCACATGGGGCTGTCAGCGAACAAACCGCCAGCGAGATGGTCACAGGCGCGCGTGATCTGTTCAAAGCGGATATTGCGCTCAGTGTGACCGGAATCGCCGGGCCGGGTGGCGGAACCGAGACCAAACCGGTGGGCCTGACATACATCGGCCTGGCTGCACCGGGAGACATCCTCATCGTGAAACGGCACATCTGGGATGGCGACCGTGAAGCGATTAAAAATGCCAGCGCCGAAGCGGCTCTGCAAATGGTGCTGGATACTTTATCGGAGACTTAAAGAAAGCGAATTATAAAAATGGCTGCTGATCTGCTGGTGAAGCTGTACACGCTGCCGGCGTTGGAACCGGTGCTGGCGCAACAACGGGCGCAGGGTATCGAAATTCGCCGTGCCATCGCGCCGGAAAAGCATGTGGTGGTGAATTGGATCCAGCGCGAGTTTGGTGACCTGTGGGCTAGTGAAACGGAAGTGGCCTACAGCAATACGCCGATTTCATGCATTATCGCTGTGGAGAACGAGAAGTTGATCGGTTTTGCCTGTTATGACGCCACCTGTCGCGGCTTTTTTGGACCGACGGGCGTGACCGAAAGCCTGCGTGGGCGTGGGACAGGTAAGGCGCTGCTGCTGGCCTGCCTGCATACCATGCATACTCTGGGCTACGGCTATGGCATCATCGGCGCGGCAGGACCGGTTGAGTTTTACCAGAAGATTGTCGGTGCGATCCCCATTCCCGACTCCTGGCCGGGGATTTACCGGGGCATTCTGAAGGCGGAAGATCATGTCGATTGAATCCCGCCAGGCAGCGTTGGAACAATTACGACGTATCCTGCGGCCCAGTGTGCCGTGGGAGACATGGCTGGCGCAAACCGGAGAACTCCCGCCGGATTTTACGACTCTTTCGGCCAGTGATGATCTTCCCGATCCGCTGGCGGGCATCCACAGCCCGGCGGACTGGCAGGTAAAGCGTGAGCAGCTCAAAGCGCTGCTGCACCAATGGATCATCGGCTCAGTGCCGCCTGCGCCAGAGCATATCCGCGCCGAGATTTTGAGCGAATCACGCGGCCAGGGTGCGACTATCCGCGAGGTGCGTCTGCACTTTGGTCCGCAGGAACAGGCCAACCTCTGGCTGAAACTGCTGATTCCAGATGGTGAAGGCCCGTTTCCAGTGTTCATCACGCAGAGCGATCACTGGGCCTGGGCACAGATCGCGCTCAGCCGGGGTTATATCGGCTGCATTTATGCCGGGGCAGATTCGCGCGATGATACCGACAGCTTTTGCGCGGCTTACCCCGAACACGACTGGTCGCGCATCACGCGCCGGGCCTGGGCAGCCAGCCGCTGCCTGGATTACCTTGAATCCCTGCCGCAGGTGAATGCGAAGCAGGTGGCGGTTACCGGGCATTCGCGCAACGGCAAGCTGTCATTGATCGCGGGGGCGCTGGATGAACGCTTTGCAGCGGTCATTTCCAGTAGTTCCGGGGCGGGCGGTGTCCTGAGTGCGCGTTATTTCTCTGAGCAGCAGTTCGGCGAAGGTATTGAGCTGATTACCCACCGCTTCCCCGAATGGTTC
>JAIOHN010000752.1 GCA_019912985.1 Anaerolineae bacterium
CAGTTATTGTCAACAATGGCCGTATATTCGTCCGGGCCAGTAACTCCGTTGATACAGAACTGGCCGCCCTTTCGTGGGATATAATCGCCGTAGTCTGCCCAGAATCGTGCCGTTTCAAACAGAATTTCTGCCCCATAGCGAATCATAAATTCGTGATCGCCGGTAACGTCCACGTAGCGCTTAACAGCAAAAGCAATATCGGCGTCAATATGAAATTGTGCCGTTCCGGCTGGGAAATACGCGGAACATTCTTCGCCATTGATCGTTCTCCAGGCGAAAAGCGCCCCTTTTGGGTGTGCCATCTGCCTTGCCCGCAGTTTTGCCTTGCCCAATATGCTGTACCGGTGCTCCAGAAGTTTGCGGCTGATCTCAGGACGGGTGTGCAGGAAAAACGGGACAACATACATCTCCGTATCCCAGAAATAATGTCCCTCATACCCCTCTCCAGTTAGGCCTTTGGCGGCAATGTTCGTTTTGCCGTCTTTCCCGGCAGACTGCAACAAATGGAACATGTTAAAGCGCACACCTTGCTGCAACAAGGCGTCGCCCTGGATCACAATATCAGCGGCGTCCCAGAAATCGGCCAGATAATCCACCTGCTCGGTGAGCAGCCTCTCAAACCCATCTGCTTCGGCCCGCATTACAACATGTTGAGCGTTTTCAAACAGGTCTGGGTCAGCAAAATCTTGAGATGTGACATACGAAAGATACTTGTGGAGTTGTATGGTCGCCCCTTGTGGCGCATCCACCGTGTATGTGGCACTTACCGAAAATTCTGTGACCGCGCTTTCCAGACGAGATTCGCAATCCGTCACGAGCTGATTTTTCATCGCGCAAACAAGCGTCAAGCCGGAATTTTGGGTTTGCTGCCGTAAGGAACCAAAGCCATTGTCTGCAATCTGATCTTCAATGGACAGCACCCGCCCATGCAACCCGCTGCCCAGCCTCGGATCGGTTCCGGTAGGCAGATTCGTCACATTCCCGTCCAGCGCCGATACCAGTTTGATCGTTCCGCTAAAATTCAGCGGCGTGATCGTGTAAGAGATGGCGCACAGATGCTTATCCTTGAACGCGACCAGCCGCTTAATCTCGATCTGTGCTTCACGTCCCCCCGGCGACCGCCATCGGATGATTCTCTCCAAAATACCTGTATTGAGCCTGAGCACCCGCTGATACTCCAAGACCTCACCCGAAAACAGGCTGAACTCTTCATCTTCCAGGTACAGCTTGATAATTTTGCCGTTGGTGACGTTGAGCATGGTCTGGCTTTTTTCAGCAAAACCGTAAGCGATTTCAGGATATTTGATAACCTCGCTTTCGTAGAAGCCATTCAAATAGGTTCCTTCGAGTCCCATGCCAAGAGACCCGGAAAAACCCTCCTCAAAATTGCCTCGCATTCCGATGTACCCGTTTCCAAGCGAGAAAATCGATTCGTTCCGAAAATTGTTTTCGGGCTTAAATTCCGTTTCGATAATCTCCCATTCAGTTGCCGGATAAATGGGCGTTACCGTTTCACTGCTTCGTAACATCAGGAATTTTACTCCTCAGCCAAACGCCCCACCGCTAAACGTGGGCGTTGAGCCGAAACTTATGGAGGATATCGGTTTTGAACAGGCTCAGTAGGGTAGCGGCAGTGTTAGCATGGACTTGAATGATACTTCGGCGCCGCCGGTTGCTATAAATTTTGCTTACAACTATCCCAGCAGCGC
>JAIOHN010000077.1 GCA_019912985.1 Anaerolineae bacterium
GAAAGGAACGAAGTGCTGGCTTCAAAAGTTTTGACGAAGATATTCCCAACGAACCCATCAGCCACAATGACATCGGCTACACCACCAACTATTTCTTTTGGCTCGATATTGCCGATGTAATTCATACTGCTTAGCTCTCGCAGCGTCGCGCTTGCCGCTTTAATATCTGCATTACCTTTGCCTTCTTCTTCGCCGTTTGAGAGCAGGGCGACCTTCGGGCTGGCAATACCAAGCACGCGATTGGCATAAATGCTTCCCATCAAGGCAAACTGCACCAGCCATTCAGGTTTTGAATCCGCATTTGCTCCCACATCGAGGATTACCAACCGCTTTCCACTTAGTGGATAAACTCCGCTCAAAGCAGGCCGTTTTACCCCAGGAATCCGCCTCAGTGTATGTAATGTTGCGATTGCCAGAGCCGCACCTGTATTACCCATTGATACAAATGCATCCGCGTGACCATCTCGAACCAGCCCCATTCCGATATGCATTGATGATCCGGGCTTGCTTTTTCCAACGCTGGTAGGTTTATCCTCCATTGTGACCGCTTCCTCGGCATGGACAACCTCTACATTTAATCCACTTACTTCATGCTGCTCAAGTTCGCTTTCAATTGTCTGCTTATCGCCGACCATCAAAATCGTATATCCATATTCACGCGCTGCCAGCACACTTCCACCCACGTCAGGTTTGGGGTTTTCATCACTACCCATGGCGTCAACTGCGATCCGCATTGAACTTCCTTTCTATGCTGCACATAAGGATTGACACCCTTTAGCCTCTAGGTATAATAACGCAAGAAATGCCCTGGTGGCGGAATAGGCAGACGCGCACGGTTGAGGGCTGTGTCCCTTCGGGGGTGGAGGTTCAAGTCCTCTCCAGGGCACCAACAAACCCGCTTTTGAAAAGCGGGTTTTTGCATTTCTTGCACCGTTTCCCGGTTAGATGTACACTGCCTAGTTGAATTTACCTACACCACGTGGCGCAAAACTGGAGAGATTGCATGGGTGAAGCGACTGAACAAGTTTTAGCCAGGGCCTTTCAATTGATCGAGGAAGATCGCTTGGGTGAGGCTGAAGCATTACTTGAGGATGTTCTAAAAGATGAGCCCTATAATGCGGATGCATGGTGGGTGTATGCTCATGCGGTCCAGGACCCTAAAATGGCTCAGGAGGCGCTGCAAAGAGTTCTTGAAACTAATCCTGAGTATCCTGGTGCTGCCGAATTACTGGAATCACTGGAAGAAGAGTATCCTGAATTCCAACCGACTGTAACGCAAACAGAAGTCAGGCGCGTCACACCGCCTCCCACACTCCCAGACCTTCCAGAGGACACAGATGATTTTGTGTCATTTGATGAAGACATTTTTCCTGAAGAAGAACCAGTTACCACTACTTACCCAATAACCGAAGACGAGCGAGAACCCCAAAGACGCAACCTAGTATGGATTTTGGTTCCTATCTTGGCTGTGCTCGCTATTATCGTTGTGGCGCTCATATTGCTGCGTCTGCCGGGCAACACTACGAGCAGTCCAACACAGGTCGCAGCAGCAACCGTGACCACATCTTCACAACAAGTTGCACCTCCGGCAACTGAAGTCGGTGGAATGGCTACCGAGGAGATGGCAACCGCAGAAGTGCAGACTGTTTCCGGTGAAATTGAACAAGCTATCGAAAACGCGTTTGCTGATTTTGATGTGGTTGATAATGGCATTGAGGTCACAAACACGACACTGGGCAATACGCTACTGGTGAGCATATGTACCAGTGCCGATATCAATGAGCGTTCCACCACACTGAATCAGGCCATGTTTGCATTATCGGAGGCAGGCAGCACGATGGCCGATGACATAGAAGCACTTGGTGTGCGTCTGGTAAACTGCACTTCGGGCAGTGTGCTTAATGTGGTTGCTACGCCGGTTAGTGATGCAGTAGCATTTGTTGAAGGCAACACAGACGAAAAAGGGTATCAGGCCGTTTGGCAACCAGTACTATGACTCGGGTTGTGCATCAATTGGCAGTCGAATTGTGAAGGTCGTACCCACATTGACTTTGCTTTCGACTTCAATCGTACCCTGGTGATTTTGGATTATTCCATAACTGACAAAAAGTCCCAAACCGGTCCCTTTTTCCTTCGTTGAGAAAAAGGGATCGAATATTTTATTGATGTGATCAGGATCAATACCAGTCCCTGTATCCTGGAACTGGATAACAAGCGAGTTTTCCTCGGCCCACGATCGGATTGTTAGACTATCCCCTTTATGCATTGCAGCATGAGCATTGAGAACCATATTCATAAAGACTTGCTCCAACTGATCTTTACTGCCGTAGATTGAGGGTAAATCTCCCATTTCCTCGTTGAGCACAACGCTACTCTGCTCAAAAAGCTTGCGATTTAAGTTGATCACTGTCTGCAATGTATGTCCGATGTCGATAAACCGCACATCCGAATCATTGCTGCGCTTGCCGGTAAATTCCAGAAGCTGGCTGACAATACGGGTAATTCTGCCAATACTCGCCTGAATACTCTCCACAGCCCTGATATCAATCGGCTCATTGTCCTGGGCATCTTCCATCATATGTTCAAGGTGAATGAGGATTGGCTGAAGCGGGTTGTTGATTTCATGGGCGATGCTGGCTGCCAGATGGCCGATTGATGCCAATTTCTCGGAACGAATAAGCATTTGCTGTGCAGATTCCAGTTCGGCAGTGCGCGCAGCGACCATGTCCTCCAGATGCTCTGCATGGAGCGCTAACATTTCGTATAACTCTGCGTTGCGTAGTGCCAGCGATGCCTGCTTGCCGATTCCCCTCAAAAGCCGGAGCGAATTTTCATCGTAGCTTGTTTTGTTTGAAGCCACCATCAAAATTCCCATTGCCATGCGGCTATGCTCCAGGGGGACGGCCATACCACTTTGAAAATTTTCAATGATTGGGCTACCACCCGGCCAAATCACTGATGAGTGTTTTGAAGGTAAGCAGTCAATAATGGTCTGCGGGTCGATTGTCAAATCCGTACTGTTGGTTTGAATACGATTCGCGACCACGTGCCCATCCTGATCAAAGCGGAAAATGGCTGCGACATCAGCAAACAGCAAATCAAGAGCTAAAAAGAGGATTAATTGCGGCAAATCATCTGTTTCAAGCGTCTGGTTAAGTTCTTCGCCGGTTCGCAGCAGCGCTTCGAGTGCTTGATTTTGCTGTTGGAGCATTTCCTCCAGCTGCCGCGCCTTCATCTTGCTTTCGGCCCGAGCAATCAACTCCAGCGGGGCAAACGGTTTTGAGAGATAATCATCCGCACCCAATTCCAGACCATGAGCCACGTCAGATGGCTTCATTGCTTTTGCAGTAATAAGGATTGTGGGGATATTGGCCGTCATCGCATTTTCACGCAGTCCACGCAGCACATCAAAGCCATTCATGCCCGGCATTTGAATATCAAGAAGAATGAGATCTGGCATCAGTCTTCGTGCCGCTTCCAGAGCTGACACACCATCATTCGTGCACTCTACCCGGTACCCTTCGCGCTCAAAGATAAGCTCAAGCATATGTGTTGTATGAATTTCATCGTCCGCTACCAATACCAGGGGAGATGTTTGTCTTTCTGCCATTATTCAATCTTCTTTCCAGATTGCCCGCACTTGGGGTTTGTTTCTTGTGATGCTACAATTTCACCATTAGACCACAATTCATGCAAGTGAGCGTGTATGGTTAGGTTTACAAAGAAACGAGCCGGTTTAGGTTATTCGTTAGCGGTTGGCGCATTGGTAGGGATTAGTTTTGCTGTCGTTTTTGCCGCCGGTTTTTTCTTCCGTGATGTAGTGGGATTGAATTCAGTTTTTGCGGCACCATTTCGACAAAGCGACGAGGCATACCCCTTGTTGGCCGAGGTCCAGTTACTGCTCGACCAGCACTATTTGCGCGATCAGCCGGATTATGCAGCCAGGCAGTATGCTGCGGTTCGAGGGTTGCTTGGTTCATTAGGAGATCGCTACACTTTTTTCGTCGAGCCACCGGTTGCGCAAAGTGAATCGGACGTACTGGCTGGGACTTACGGCGGTATCGGCGTGCAGCTCCGGCGAAATGAAGATGGAGATATCGTGCTATATCCATATCCAGACAGCCCAGCGGAAGCTGCTGGAATCCGCGATGGTGACACACTGGTCGAAGTAAATGGCGAGGTTGTGAACCTTGATATACAGCAAGATGTCCTGGACCAGACGATGCGTGGCGAAGTAAAAGAGGGGAATGGTGTAGATCTGGTAGTGAGACATCCAGATGGCGAAGAACTATCGACCTTTATCGCCTTTGATGTCATTAATGTACCCTCGGTTATCTGGCGCATGTTAGAGCAACATCCCACATTGGGATATGCACAGATTCTCCGCTTCACCAGCCGCACACCAGAAGAGCTGCAAACGGCGATACAAGACCTGAATGATGCAGGAATGGAAGCACTGGTGTTGGATTTACGCAATAACAGCGGTGGGTTGCTTCAAGAATCAGTCGAGGTGGCTGGTAAATTCCTGAAAGCGGATACCATTGTCGTGTACGAGCAGGATAAAGACTCAGAGCAAATTTTCCAGACTGAGGGAGATGGTTCCGCAACTGAGGTGCCAATGGTCGTGATCGTAAATCAGGGCACTGCCAGTGCCGCTGAATTAGTGGCCGGAGCGATTCGGGACCAGGAGCGCGGTATCTTGATCGGCCAGGATACCTATGGCAAGGGCACTGTCCAACAAATCTTTAGGCTATCCGATGATTCATCACTGCATATTACTTCGGCACAATGGTTTACGCCCAATCGCAACAAACTGGAAGGGCAGGGGTTGAAGCCAGATATTACGATGATCCCCGACCCCAATGGACGTGACGTGGAATTAGGTGAAGCGGTTCGCCAGCTTCAACAACAGTTAGGCTAAACATAAATGACCGATAACATCAAGATCATTGCAAGAAACAGAAAAGCCAGCCATGACTATCATTTAGAGGATACCTACCAGGCAGGGTTAGTCTTGATGGGGTCAGAGATCAAATCCATCCGCGCAAATCGGGTGAGTCTGCGTGAGGGATTTGTGCAAGAGCGTGAGGGTGAACTGTGGTTGATGAATGTCAATATCGCCACGTATGATCAGGCTAGTCGATTCGGCCACACAGACCCACTACGCCCGCGAAAATTACTGTTACATAAGAAAGAAATCGCACAAATCATCAGCCGGATGCGTGAGCGTGGCTATACAGTCGTCCCCACAATGGTCTTTCTACAAAGAGGACGCGCAAAAGTTGAGATCGCGCTGGCACACGGTAAAAAGCTCTATGACAAGCGGGAGTCGATTGCGAAGCGCGATGCAGAACGCCAGATGCGGCGCGCGATCAAAACGGGAGAGTTATGACGTCGCCGAGTTCAATCCGTGAAATCAACCAGTTGCCGGAGCAGGAGAAAGAAGCGATTTATCGCACCCTGCTGCCGGAGTGGTTGTTCACGGATTATAGCATCGACCGCGAAACCTTGACATTTCAGGGGTTCCGCGTGGTGCAGTTCCGGTGCCCAGAAGGCAGCAGAGCTTTAGAGATTCGGGTACGGCGTCAGGCAACTGACATGGACCCAATGCTCTACCTCAACATGGCTGATACATTCAACAACCAGCTGCTGGTGCTTCTGGTCGTGATTAATGACCCAGAAGCTGAGCGATTTAATGTAGATGCAGATTTGCAGGGCAATCGCACCCAATTTGGCACCCTGGGGCGAAATCTCCCCGCCGAAGAAGCGGCGATGCGAGCAGGCTTGGCACCGGGACAAATCAGAGCGGGCTTACGCGTGTTTCGCAATCTGGTTCCTCAGTTCGAGGATTTTGTGCAGCGCTTGGGTCACGACATTTTCCTAATCGAGCCATTGGCCTATCACAATGCTATTGTGTTTGAGCGTTATGGTTTCAATTACATTCGTGGCAGACGTGAAATGTTGTCCATC